>CACZNZ010000388.1 GCA_902782625.1 uncultured Lachnospiraceae bacterium
GCACAGATGGAAAGTTATGAGGCCGTTGAGGAGACGGATCTGATGAAGGATGAGGATCATATCCATGTGCCGGGAACGCCGTCGGTTGTGATTGCAAAAAAAGCTGATCAGACCGAAGGAGCTGTCCTGTCAGAAGGCCGATACAAAGGGACAAAAAAAGCAGGTACCTATGCACCGGGTGAAGAGATTGATTATACAATCACTGTGACAAACAAAGGAACGGCAGATCTGTATGAACTACTGGTGGAGGATGCTATGGACAAGAATCTTTTGGCAAGCGTAAGCCGTAAATCCATAAGTATCACAACCGGTGAGATCAAGTCAGAAAAAGGCGCTGTAGTAAAAGTTCAGAAGAAGGATTCAGAGGAAGGAATCAATACTGTGATATTAGACAGACTGAATGCAGGGGATGCTGCCGTGCTTCATGTAAAGGCACTCCTGCTGCAGACGGTATCGGCAGCTTCCGGACTTAACAATGCGGTGAAAGTTTCAGCCAAATATCAGGATGTAGGAGACGATGGCAATCCCTCTCCGGCACAGGTGCCCGAGACACCGCAGATGAGAGACGAAGATAAGATCAATACTGGTGCACCGATTCTTTGCATCGCCAAGAAAGCTGACAGAACAACCGGTATAAAGATGAAGGCCGGACGATACCAGGGAACCAGAAAGCAGGGAATCTACGCTAAAGGAGATGTGATCCGCTACCGCATCACCATATCCAATACAGGAGCAGCGCCTGCTTACCGTATCAAAGTCAGGGAGACTCCTTCAGAGAGGCTTCTTTCCTATGCATCCATACTCTCTGTCCCGTGGAAAAAAGGAACTGCATTAAAATCTCAAAAAGGAAAAACGGTCAAAGTATTGTCTGCATCAAAAAGACAGCTTCTTATTGACCGGCTTGAAGGCGGAGACAGTCTGACGCTGGTATGGAAAATGAAAGTGACAAAGAGTGCCGAAGATATTTCTGACCTTAAGAATAGCGTGTCAGTAGAAGGAAGAAACAGGGATGGATCTTCCCTGAAAAAAACAGCCCTGATGAAAGACAAGGATGCTGTGACCGTGGATGAGAAGACAAATCATAAAAGTGCAGGTATGAACGATACAAATGGACCATCTGGCAGACAATCGTCCGGAGCCAGGACAGGAGATGATACGAGAATCGGTTGGATTGTGCTTCTTTTGGGCATCTCCTTTATGGGAATCCTTCTGGGGATCAGACAATATCGGAGGGAGAAGAGGACCTGATGGAGATAAAAGAACTGATTAGTTTTGTGTCGGTTGTGCAGCAGGGGAACTTTTCGAGAGCGGGAAGAAAGATTGGCTATTCCCAGGCCGCCATCACGATCCAGATACAGAGTTTGGAGAAAAAACTGGGGATCAGACTGTTTGACCGTTTTGGGAAAAAGATTGTTCTGACCAACCGAGGAAGACAGTTTTATGAGAAGATTATACCCGTCTTAAACAGCCTTGCCGAAGCGGGAGAGTCTGTAAGACTTCAGAATAATCTGTGCGGAAAGCTTGTGATCGGTGCCTCAGATTCGGTCTGTATGTCTGTTCTGCCCGACTTGATCAGAAAGTACCATCAGTCTTATCCTGATGTATCCGTTAAGATTGTTACAGATACGAATGATGGTCTGTTGAAGATGCTCAATCAGAATGATGTCGATTTTGTATTTCTGGATGATCAGAAAATATACGGAAAAAACTGGCTGACTCTCTTTGAGACAGAAAGCAGGGTGAGATTCATAGCAGGAAACAATCATGAGGTTATCGATAAAAAACCGATGCTGTTGGAAGAACTTCTCTCCTTTCCATTTATCCTGCCCGAGGAAAATGTCAGTTACAGAAGACTGTTTGATCGGGAACTGCAGGGCAGAGGACTGGAAGTAAAGCCGGTGATGGAAGCAAATCATGCAGTGTTTATTCTGGCTATGCTGTTGGAAGGGCAGGAAATCTCGTTTCTTCCGGAATATCTGCTGGAAAATAGAATGTGGTGTCATGATCTCAGAATCCTGGAGGTTCCGGATTGTCAGATTTCCGTATGTTTGCAGATTCTATGTCACAAAAACAAGTGGGTGTCACAGGAAATGAGTGCTTTTTTTGATATGATGTAAAAACACAATGATTGACAGAGGAAGAAATCAGCGTTATACTACATAACATAACAGACATATTTCGGAAATTCGTTGAACAAAAGTAGTAGATCTGATCAGCTTCATGACAGAGAATCGGGAAGGCTGAGAACCGATATGGAGATTCAGATTGAATGGGTTTGGGAGAAGCAATGTGAAGGGATTTTATCCTGGTAGCTGATGCCGCGTCCTCGCGTTACAGGGGTATGATATCGAGTTGATCTGTATCGGAATCAGAGAGAGCCATAGTTACTATATGGTTAAACAGGGTGGCACCGCGGAGTATTCGTCCCTGACATATCACATAAGATATGTCAGGGACTTTTTCATTACATGAGGGAGGTAGTATGATTCTTGATGTAATTGTAGAAGATAAGAAAAAAAGGCTGATACAGCAAAAAAAGGCTGTAAGCCCTGAAAAGATGATGGAACTTGCGAATCAGACAAAAAGGCTCCTTTCAACGGGATGCTTTTGCAAGGCACTTCGAAAAGAAGGTCTTTCCATCATTGGTGAATTCAAAAAGGCATCTCCCAGTTTGGGGAGTATATCGATGACAATGAATCTTGAAGACAGAATCCAGGAATACAATCAATGTGTGGATGCGATATCCTGCCTGACCGAGGAAGACCATTTCCTTGGCAATACAGAGTATTTTCAAAGTATACGTGCTATATCGGGACTGCCGATGCTGAGGAAAGATTTTATTATCGATCCGTATCAGATCTATGAGGCGAAAGTGATCGGGGCAGATGCGATTCTGCTGATTGCAGCAATCCTTGATGATGACAGGTTGAAAGAATACTATGATCTGGCAAAAAAACTTGGTATGGATGTGTTGATGGAGACTCATGATGAGCAGGAGATGGAACGGGTTCTTGCTCTGCATCCGGAAATTGTTGGCATCAATAACAGAAATCTGAAAGATTTTACCATTTCACTCGAGCAGACAAAAAAACTCCGCCCTATGGTACCGGATAACACTGTGGTGGTATCAGAGAGCGGCGTGACGGAAGATGCTCATATCAGATATCTGAGAGAATGTGATGTAGATGCTTTGCTGATCGGTGGCGCTTTTATGTTTTCGGATCAGCCGGGCGTTTTGGCTGCACGCTGGAAAAAGATATATCAGCAATAAGAGGTGGCTATGACTAAAATTAAGATATGCGGAATCATGCATGAAAGGGATGTTGGATTGGCCAATCGTTTTCTCCCTGATTATATCGGATTTGTGATCGCCTGTCCGAAAAGCAAGAGAAATCTTTCGATTCAGGAAGCCGGAAAGCTTTTGGAACTGGCAGATCAACGGATAAAAAAAGTGGCAGTAACCGTAAGCCCGGAAGCAGAGACAATCAGACAAATCGAAAAATATCAATTTGATTATATTCAGATTCACGGTAAGGTCAGGCAAGAGGTATGGGATCAGGTTTCTCTCCCCGTGATCCGGGCAGTGCAGCAAGAAGAAATAGATTCATTTTCAAGGGAAAAACAAGCAGGAATCATCGATGCTTATCTGTTTGATTCAAAGAAACCGGGAAGTGGAGAGAGTTTTGACTGGTCGATTTTAAAAAATGTGGAGACCAGTGGAAAAATGATGTTTCTTGCAGGCGGAATAGATGAATACAATGTAGAAGAGGCAATAAAACAGGTCAGACCTGATGTCATTGATGTAAGCTCTTCAGTAGAACTTGGTGTGATCGATGGACATTCAGTCGGGAAAGACCCGGAAAAGATGGAAAAAATGATAAGGATGGTACATGATGCAGAATAAAAAATACGGACAGTACGGCGGACAGTATGTGGCGGAGTCATTGATGAATACACTGACAGAGCTTGAGAAGGCATACAGGGATGCGATCGCGGATCCCGCATTTATGGAAGAATATCGATATTATCTAAAAGATTATGTTGGCAGAGAGACTCCTCTATACTATGCTGAGGAATTATCGAAGCAGTACGGGACAAAAATCTACCTGAAAAGAGAGGATCTGAACCACACCGGAGCACATAAGATCAACAATGTGATCGGGCAGGTCCTTCTAGCAAAAAGGATGGGAAAAAAGAAAGTGATTGCAGAGACTGGAGCCGGACAGCATGGAGTTGCCACGGCAACAGGGGCAGCCCTCTTTAATATGGAATGCACCGTCTTCATGGGAGAAGAGGATATGAGGAGACAGGCGCTTAATGTATTCCGTATGGAACTGCTTGGAGCCAAAGTAGAATGTGTACGTTCCGGGAGCCGCACACTTAAAGATGCAACCAATGAGGCAATACGGACCTGGGCAAAACAGGCAGAAGATACATTTTATATTATAGGATCTGCCGTCGGCCCGCATCCTTATCCCGAGATAGTGAAGGAATTCCAGAGAGTCATCAGCATCGAGACAAAGAAGCAGATTCTTGAAAAAGAAGGAAGACTGCCGGATTGCGTCATTGCCTGTGTAGGTGGCGGATCGAACTCCATAGGCATGTTTGCGGAATTCATCGACGAACCTGATGTCGAACTGATTGGTGTGGAAGCGGCTGGCTTTGGCATAGAAACAGGGAAACACGCCAGTGCATTTTCTGTGGGCAAGACAGGAGTTCTTCATGGGATGCGATCTTATCTGCTGCAGGATGATGATGGCAATGTTCAGATTGCAAGCTCCATCTCAGCGGGCCTTGATTATCCCGGAGTAGGTCCGGAGCATGCATTCCTCCATGACAGCGGCCGGGCTCAGTATGTTTCAATCACTGATGACGAGGCTATGCTTGCCCTTCGTGAACTCTGTAAAACAGAAGGAATCATTCCGGCGATTGAAAGCGCACATGCGTTGGCATATGCTTTTAAAAAATCAAAGCAGATGACGATGGATCAAATTATGGTGATCAATCTGAGCGGTCGCGGAGATAAAGACGTACATACGATTGCAGATTATTTTAATGACAGGGGGTAGGAACAGGATGAATCGAATCGAAGAAAGGCTTCGCACTTTAAA
>CACZNZ010000389.1 GCA_902782625.1 uncultured Lachnospiraceae bacterium
TGAAGTTCCCGCTTGGCATATTTACCTGTGTGACAGGTGTGTCCGGTTCCGGAAAAAGTTCCCTGGTCAATGAGATTTTGTATAAAAAGCTTGCCGGTGTGCTCAACAGAGCACAGATGAAACCGGGAAAGCATAAAAAGATTCTGGGAACAGAAAAACTTGACAAGATCATCAATATCGACCAGTCGCCGATCGGAAGGACGCCCAGATCGAATCCTGCAACCTATACAGGGGTCTTTGATCATATCAGAGAACTTTTTGCCATGACAAAGGATGCCAAGGCAAAAGGCTATAATAAAGGCAGGTTCAGTTTCAATAAAAAGGGAGGCCGATGTGAGGCCTGTGCCGGAGACGGCATCCTGAAGATCGAGATGCATTTTCTTCCAGATGTCTATGTTCCGTGTGAAGTCTGTCATGGGCAGCGCTATAACCGGGAGACTCTGGAAGTCCGATATAAAGGGAAAAACATTTTTGAAGTGCTTGATATGACGGTGGACCAGGCCTGTGAGTTTTTCGATCATGTTCCATCGATCCGTCGAAAGATTGAGACCATGAGAGATGTGGGGCTTTCCTATATTAAATTAGGACAGCCGTCTACCACCTTATCCGGCGGAGAGGCGCAGAGAGTGAAGCTTGCGACGGAACTTTCGAGACAGAGTACCGGCAAGACGATCTATGTTCTTGATGAACCGACGACAGGACTTCATTTTGCGGATGTCCACAAACTGGTGAAGATTCTGCACCGGCTGACAGAGAACGGGAACACCGTCGTGGTGATTGAACACAACCTGGAAGTAATCAAGACTGCGGACTATATCATAGATATGGGGCCGGAAGGCGGAGAAGGCGGCGGAACCGTTGTGGATCAGGGCACACCGGAACATATTGCGGAGAATCATGATTCCTATACGGGACTCTTCCTTCGGAAATACCTGAACCGCAGCAGAGAAAAAACAGGGAAATGATATGAATACAGAACAGAGTAAAGCATTGATTGTCGGAGTGAAAGTAGGACAGAACCCGGATTTTGAACAGTCACTATCAGAACTGGAGGCCCTTGCCAAAGCCTGCGATTATGAAGTAGCGGGAGTCGAGACGCAGAAGGTGGATCATATCAATACCGGGGTCTACGTGGGAAAAGGCAAGGTGGAGGAGATCAAGGCACTGGCACACATGCTGGACGTGGATGTCGTGATCTTTGACAACTCGCTGTCCCCAATGCAGCTTCGCAATCTGAATCAGATTATAGACAGGGCGGTTATGGACCGCACTAACCTGATCCTGGAGATCTTCTCGAGAAGAGCGAGAACCAGGGAGGCACAGATCCAGGTGGAGATGGCCAGACTTCAGTACGAACTACCCAGACTGACCGGAATGGGCGAGATGTTAAGCCGTCAGGGCGGCGGCAGCAGTGGCGGTCTTGCCAATAAAGGCGCCGGAGAGAAAAAACTGGAGCTTGACCGCCGAAAGATCCGGCATCGGCTCTCGGAACTTCGGAAAGAATGCAGAGAGATTGAGCAAAACCGGGCAACTCAGAGAAAGCGAAGGCAGCGAGGCGGCATCCCGCAGGTGTCACTGGTCGGCTATACCAATGCCGGTAAATCCACGCTGATGAATGCGTTGATCGACCGTTTTTCATCGGAAGAAGAACCTGCCCAGGAAAACAAAAGACGAAAAGTATACGTCGAAGATATGCTCTTTGCAACCCTTGATACAACGGTAAGAAAGATTACGCTTCCGGACAAAAGGGAGTTTCTCCTTTCGGATACGGTAGGATTTGTAAGCAATCTTCCTCATGATCTTGTGGAAGCCTTTCACTCGACATTAGAAGAGATCACATTTGCAGATCTTCTCCTTATTGTGATCGATTATGCAGACCCTGCATGGGAAGATCACCTGCTGGTAACGAGAGAAACCCTGCGCAGACTCCATGCAGAGGAAATTCCATGTCTCTATGTTTATAACAAATGTGATCTCGCCATGAAGCAGGAGAGGGAACAGATGCCGGATGCACTGCCGAAGACAGGGCATCGCTGTATCTATATGGCAGCTGGGAGACAGATTGGCCTTGACGAATTGGTTTCTTTGATTGAAAATGAAATATATCAGGATTATATGGAATGTTCCATGCTGATTCCTTATACAGAAGGGGCACTGACAGCCTATTTCAATGAAAATGCAGTGGTGAACCGGACGGAGTATCTGGCAGAAGGAACCTTGCTTCATATGTCCTGTCCATTGAAAGATGTACAGAAGTATAAAAAATATATCATGATGTAAAAGTCTTTATGAGAGAGGTTACGATGATGAAAATTGTTTTTTTGGATGCAGGAACGATAGGAAAAGATATTGATATGTCCGGATTTGAGGCGCTGGGCGAATTTGTTACATATCCTTCTTCCACACCGGAAGAAGCAGCGGTGCGTTCAAAGGATGCCGATGTCATTATGGTCAATAAAGTTCTGGTCAATGAGCAGACAATCGGTGAGGCCAAACAACTGAAATATGTCTGTGAAACAGCTACTGGCACCAATAATCTTGATCTTGATTATCTGAAGGAAAGAGGAATCGGCTGGTGCAATGCGGCCGGTTATTCCACAGAGGCTGTTGCACAGCATACTTTTGCACTGCTTTTTTACCTGTTAGAGCATTTGCGTTATTTTGATGATTTTGTAAAATCCGGAGATTATACCATTTCCGGCTGTTTTACCAATGTGGAGAAGCCTTACTTTGAAATCAACGGGAAGACATGGGGTATCATCGGTCTGGGAACCATTGGCCGCAGAGTGGCCCAAATTGCGGAATGTTTCGGTGCAAAGGTTATCTATGCTTCCGCTTCCGGACGGCCTCCACAGGAAGGGTATGACCAGGTATCATTGGATGAACTGTATCAGAGATCGGATATTATCTCTGTGCATGCGCCTTTAAATGACAGCACCCTTCACCTGGTGGACCGGGAAGCATTTGCTAAGATGAAAGACAGTGTGATTTTTCTGAATCTGGGCAGAGGACCGATCATTGTAGAAAAGGATCTCAGAGAGGCGCTGGAGCAGCATCAGATTGCAGGAGCAGGACTTGACGTAATCGATGTGGAACCGCTCCCTGCGGAGAGTCCGCTGTATGGATATCAGGACAGCGACCGTCTGATTATCACACCTCATGTGGCTTGGGCAAGCAAAGAAGCAAGAATCAGACTGATGGATATGATTCTTACGCAGCTTAAAGATTTTTTGAAAACGCAGGATTAATGTAGTACAACAGGAGGTTTCCATTGAAAGAAGAAAAAGTGATCGTCATCGATTTCGGAGGACAGTATAATCAGCTGGTGGCTAGACGTGTCAGGGAATGCGGGGTCTATTGTGAGATCTACTCGTACAGAACCAGTCTTGACTTAATCAGAAAGATGAATCCGAAAGGTATCATCCTTACCGGGGGCCCGAACAGCTGTTATGAAGAAGACTCTCCGACCTGTTCGAGGGAGTTGTTTGAACTGGGCATTCCGGTGCTTGGCCTGTGCTATGGCGCGCAGCTCATGATGCATGTCCTCGGTGGGAAAGTCGAGAAAGCAAAAAACAGGGAGTACGGCAAAATCGTGACGGAAGTGGATACCTCCTCCGAACTCTTTAAAGGAATCGAGCCTGTCACCACTGTATGGATGAGCCATTTTGATTATATTTCCCAGACGGCACCGGGATTTCATGTTGTTGCATCTACAAAGAATTGCCCGGTGGCCGCAGCAGAGGATGAAAAAAGAGATCTGTATGCTATTCAGTTCCATCCGGAAGTTCTTCATACAGAACGTGGAAAAGATATTCTCCACAATTATCTGTACAGAATCTGTCATTGTGCGGGAGACTGGAGAATGGATTCTTTTGTGGAAAGTTCCATTCGTGCCATCAAGGAAAAAGTCGGAAACGGTAAGGTTCTCTGCGGTTTGTCAGGTGGGGTGGATTCCTCTGTCGCAGCCGTGCTGATGTCTAAAGCGATAGGAAAACAGCTTACCTGCGTCTTTGTAGATCATGGGCTGCTTCGAAAAAATGAAGGAGATGAAGTAGAGGCAGTATTCGGTCCGGACGGTCCATACGATCTTAATTTCATTCGAGTCAACGCACAGCAAAGATTTTATGTGAAGCTGGCAGGTGTCGATGAGCCTGAACGAAAGAGGAAAATCATTGGGGAAGAATTCATACGCGTCTTTGAAGAGGAGGCCAAAAAAATCGGGAAGGTGGATTATCTGGTACAGGGCACGATCTATCCGGATGTTGTGGAAAGCGGCCTTGGCGGGGAATCCGCAGTTATCAAGTCCCATCACAATGTCGGAGGCCTGCCGGACTACGTTGATTTCAAAGAAATCATTGAGCCTTTAAGAGATTTGTTTAAAGATGAAGTACGGAAAGCCGGTCTTGAACTTGGTATTCCGGAATCTCTGGTATTTCGTCAGCCGTTCCCCGGCCCAGGACTGGGAATCCGTATTGTAGGGGATATTACCGAAGATAAGGTCAGGATGGTACAGGATGCGGATGCAATTTTTCGCGAAGAAATTGCAAAAGCAGGACTGGACCAGGATATCAACCAGTACTTTGCAGCCCTTACCAATATGCGGTCCGTAGGGGTGATGGGCGATGAGAGAACTTACGATTACGCAGTAGCACTGCGCGGTGTAAAGACGATTGATTTTATGACGGCAGAAGCGGCAGAGATTCCCTGGGAAGTCCTTGGGAAGGTTATGAACCGTATCATCAATGAGGTTCGGGGAATCAATCGCGTCTTCTATGATCTGACATCCAAGCCGCCTGGAACGATAGAATTTGAATAAAAAATTTGTTGAGGACATAGACGTATTATGATATAATATGTCTATAATGAGCTGGAGGAGATTTCAATGTATGCATTAAAAGAAACAATTCGCCCATCAGCGGATCTCAGAAATCATTATAATGAAGTATCTAGGCAATGCCGTGAGAATAACGAGGCCGTGATTATTACCGTAAACGGAAGAGGAGATACGGTTTCTCTTGGATATGAGGAATATAACCGAATGAAAGCCAGGATAGAGCTTTTAGAGATTTTGGCAGAAGCTGATGAGGATGTGAGGTGCGGAAGGGTGGCTCCGATTAAGGATACTTTCGATGATTTACGAAAGATGCTTAAGGAGGGCCAGGTTTGAAGTATAAAGTTGAAAGGACGGATACGGCAGATTCCCTGATCCGTAAAATAGTGCTTTTTGTTGCAGAGAACTTTGGTAATGATGTAGCCCTTGAGAAACTCGATTATCTGGAAGAGTCAATCATGTCCCT
Organism: uncultured Lachnospiraceae bacterium; assembly: GCA_902782625.1. Lineage (GTDB taxonomy): Bacteria > Bacillota > Clostridia > Lachnospirales > Lachnospiraceae > Anaerobutyricum. Next base: position 5,298 of record CACZNZ010000389.1, read on the forward strand.
TGCAGATAATCCGTACATTGGCGTGAAACCAAGGTATAATGTGCTAAAGAGGCAGGGGTATTTAGTACTTATATTAGAAAAAGATTTTGTCTTTTATAAGGTTGACGATAAGAAAAAAACTGTTACGGTGTATGCCGTTGTTGATCAAAGACAAGATTATCTTAGCATTATTCGAGGATTGTAAGTATAATAATCATGTTTCCAGATTGTCACCAAAAACCTTCAAAAAGCCAAAGACAAGGCAGAATATGGAGAAAAAATATGTTTCGAGAAATCATGCGGAAAAAGCAGCAGTTATCATCGGAAGAATGCATAAGCATCCTGAAAGAGGAGCCGCGTGGCGTTTTGTCGGTTTTAGGAGATGATGATTATCCTTATGGGATGCCCATCAACCATTATTACAATGAAGAGGACGGAAAACTGTATTTTCACAGTGGAAAGAAGGGGCATAAGATCGATGCGATGAAAAGGCATGATAAAGCCTCTTTCTGTGTCTATGATCGAGGCTTTCGAAAAGACGGTGAATGGGCACTGAATATCAAAAGCGTTATTGTTTTCGGACGCATTGAGATCATCACCGATACGGAAAAAATCTATGAGATATCTCGAAAACTGAGCAGGAAATTCACAGACGATGAAGAATATATAGAGAACGAGATCCTTCAGTATGGTCCGGCGACATTGATGTTCGTACTGAATCCAGAACATATTACCGGAAAAATCGTGAATGAAGCTTAGGGCGAGGCGATCAGGGGACGGTTCTTTGATTGACCCCGTCAATCAAAGAACCGTCCCCTGATCGCCTGATCGCCCTTCGCCCACAATGAGGCTTAGGAAAAAATGCTTACTTATGACATGTCGGATAATGGCAGACCGCTGTATCTTCAGCTGTATGAATATGTAAAAGCAGATATTGATGCAGGGCGGCTGCTGCCTGATGAAAAACTACCGTCCAAGAGGACATTTGCAAAAAATCTAGGCATCAGTATTATTACCGTGGAAAAGGCCTACGATCAGCTGATGGCGGAGGGATATATCTATTCCAGACCTAAAAGCGGATACTATGTTTCCAGGCTGATGCTTCCTGTCCGGGAAAGCAACCTTTTAGATAACAGATCGTACCGGATCAATGTTCCGGTGCAAACGCAGGTTGATTTTGATTTTTCTTCCAACCGGACACTGGTCGATGATTTTCCTTTCTCCGTGTGGGCCAAGGTTATGAGAGAGACGATCTCTTTGAGAGAGAAGGAACTGCTGGAAGTCCCGCCAGGTGGAGGCGTAAGAGAACTACGAGAGGCCATCTGCAGTCATCTGGCATCGTTTCGGGGCATGACGGTGAATCCGGATCAGATCATTGTCGGAGCGGGTACAGAGTATCTGTATGGGCTGCTGATTCAGCTTCTGGGGAATGATAAAATTTACTGCCTGGAGAATCCGGGTTATCCCAAGATTGATCAGATTTACAGAAGTCATGAAGTAGAGGTTGCCTATGCAGGACTGGATGATCAGGGGATCCGGCTTGATGCAATCCGTGACTGCAATGCGCAGATTGCCCATATTTCTCCCACGCATCATTTTCCGACCGGCATCACGATGCCGATTTCGAGAAGATATGAACTGCTTTCATGGGCTGGGGAAGACAAAGACCGCTATATTATCGAAGATGACTATGACAGCGAGTTCCGGCTCAAAGGAAGACCGCTTCCACCTCTGTTTGGCATCGATGAACAGGAGAAAGTCATCTACATCAATACATTTTCCAAATCCCTTACATCAACGATCCGAATCAGCTATATGGTCCTTCCGGGACATCTGGCTGACCGGTTCTATAAGACCTTGTCCTTTTATTCCTGTACGGTTTCGACCTTTGAACAGTATACCCTGTCATCTTTTATACGCCAGGGTTATTTTGAAAAACACATTAACCGTATGAGACTGCAGTTCGGACGACGTAGAAAAAAGATCATAGCGATGATCCGAGCAAAATTTACGGCAGAGCAGTGCAGGATTCTTGAAAATGATTCGGGACTGCATTTTCTTTTGGAATTTACCACAGATCTTTCGGATCAGTATGTAAAA
>CACZNZ010000390.1 GCA_902782625.1 uncultured Lachnospiraceae bacterium
ACGATGGACCGTGAGCGTCTGACCAGAGATGATTACACGGTCTTTTTCAGAGACTGTATAACGATACTCATAGTCAAGCGGTTCCACGCAGGATGCCCGGGAAGAAAGTTTCAGGTTCTTTTCTCCGCCCTCCATATTCTGATACAGCAGGCAGACCACATCCTCCTCTTCGCCCGTATCCACGAGCCTGAATTCAGACAAAGAGGTATCATCCTCTCCCACAGTTCCAAAGGAATGGATACCCATAAAGATTGTAAACAGAATCGAAAGCACAGGCATCACAAACCAGATATACTCTCTTTTTCTGTATCTGCGAAGCACATAATAAGCAATCAGCGCAATACAGGCAATATAGATAATAAAAAATGTTCCGTAAAATCCTGTGTCAGGACGTACTGTTTCCAGGAAAGAATATAATGCCGATTCCACTGCCCAGTTCACCATGTTCAGGGTATTGTCTTCCTGCCGGTCATAGACGGCAAATGGTTCCAGTAAAGAAGCAGCGATCTTTCTTTTCGACGATTCTTTTATATCCATAAAGGAGATGCGGTACAGTAGTATCTCTCCCTTGCCTTTTTGAGATCTCTGAACAGAAGAAGGCTCCGTGCTAAAGAACTCCTGCCAGTTTTCCTTCCCTGTACCCCTAAAATCTGCCATGTCGATCTCATGTATATCCTGGGCATTCTCTTTTCCGATCAGTCTGATATCTTCTTTAGACTGTCCGACACATCTGGTCCCTGCCCAGTTTTTGATTCCGGAAAGCACTGTATCTGCACCAATTCCCGTACCAAGCATCAGACAACCCGCATCCTTTTCCACGAACTGCGCCAGAGCATTTTTTTGACCGGTTTTCAGGCGCGATGTGTCGAATCCGTCAACCAGAATGCCGGATAAAGTTTTTAAAAGTCTTTCATCGTCAGGAAATGTCTCTTCGTCAAAGAAGACCGTTCGAATGATGGTCATATCTTCCGATGTACCGACTTTGATCCCGTCCAGATAAGAAAGGCTTTTTTCATGATCAGTCAGCACCCCTACAAAACATATCCTGCTGTCATTTTTATCCATCTCCTGACTCTGATCCACCCAATCCGGCACAATAACCTGGGACAACACCACATTTTCCATGGCATCAAAGATCTCAAAATAAAAACAGGACGGCTGCCCCAACGCAGGAACTTCGAGGATACACTCTCCCGGAAGCCCTTTTCTGGCGATGATGGCTGACTGATAGATCACACCTTCTCCATCATGTCCCGGCAATGTTATGCGTACATTACCGAGAAACTTTTTATTGTTGCAGCTGATCGAAAGTTTCACCACGCCGGGTTTATTCTGGCTGATGTGGCCTCCGCTTCCGAAAGCAACTGTCCCGGAAATGATCGCATTCGAAAACTGATAACAGTCCCCTGCGTAAGAGGACTGCTGGGTTTTCTCCCACAAAGTGATCTGCTCATTGTTCACCACCTGACGGCGGCAACCGTAGAACCAGAACAAGATCATGGAAAGAAGAATCATGATCAATATAATGATTTTTTTATACGTTTGAAATAAATCGTTGAGCATCAGGTTTCCTCATGAACCACAGTGCCTGTCTCAGGCAGTTCTATCTGAAAACGGGTGCCATTCTCATCACTGGCAGCCCAGATATTACCATTGTGTAAAGAGACAATATTTTTTGCAATCGCCAGGCCAAGACCGGTTCCGCCAGTCTGCAGTGATCTGGAATTTTCTACTCGGTAGAATTTATCAAAAATTTTATCAAGCTGTTCTTCCGGTATAATTTTTCCATAGTTGACGATAGAGACATAGGCGTACTGGTCTTTTCGTCCGGTGCTGATCTCTATAACCTTTCCGTCGGCTCCGTATTTGATCGCGTTGGACATGAGATTACCGATGGCTCTGGCCAGGAGATCTCCGTTGGCTTCGATATTCAGAGCTCCTTCACAGTAATCTGTAATACAGTTGAGTTTCTGCTCCATCAGGGAAGGATAGAACTCATCCACCAGCTGAGGAACAAACAGATTCAGGTCAAGAATCTCTTTACGGAGCTTCACCTTGTCTTTATCGTATCTTGTATAATCAAACAATGCAGAAATCAGTGTCTCAAGCTGTCTTGCTTTCGCAGAGACGATGCCAAGATATTTCTTCTTCTGTTCCTCTGACAGAAATTCTCCCTCTTCGAGGAGGTCCAGATACCCCAGAATAGAAGTAAGCGGCGTCCTTAAGTCATGCGCGACATTGGTAATCAGTTCGTCCTTGGTCTTTTCAAGGCTCTTTTGTGTCTCCAGTGTCTGGTAGAGATTTTCTCTCATCTCATTGATCGACCCGGCAATTTCGGAAAATTCATCTTCTCCTCTTACCGGGATCTCTTCTGTGAGATTTCCGGATTTCATCTTTTCGACTCCGGAAATAATCTCTCTGACATATGTGACAAAATTATGGGAAATCAAAATGAAATACATTACACTCAAAAGCATGGAAAAAATGATAAGAATCAAAATATCCAGACTTCCGGAATGTGTGATAGAAAAAAGCCGGGACAGGGGCAGATTCCCCTGTCCCAGTACATTACCGGCTTTATTGTATTCCTGTGCCGCCATCTGTGACTCATAGGTGTAGATTCCCGCAAAGATAATTCCTTCCGTGATCAAGGTAGCCAGTACACTCATGAACATGTACATCACCATCTTAAAGCGGAAGCTTCTCCACTTTCTAACCTTCAATTTTGTAACCTACCCCCCATACC
>CACZNZ010000391.1 GCA_902782625.1 uncultured Lachnospiraceae bacterium
AAGATCAAGAACGCTACAATAAAGAAAGCGAAAAATCTGAAGAAGAACAAGAGCCTGAAACTCGGTGCCAAAGTTGCAGTACAGTCAAAGAGACTCAAAGTCAGGAAACATATTGGCTTACGATACGAATCGAGTGACAAAACGATTGCGACAGTATCATCAAAAGGCGTGATCAAGGCAAAGAAGAAGGGCACATGCTATGTATACGCATACGCCCAGAACGGTGTCTTCAAGAAGGTAAAAGTTGTAGTGAAGTAAAATGATGCATTGCATCATAAAAAGGCCGCATCTGATTCCTGTCAGATGCGGCCTTCAAAAAATTGATAACAAAAATTAGAATGGAGTTTCCAATATGATAAAAATGTGGGATGTCACCATCCCTGAACTGACCGGGGATACCAAAAGACTGGTTTATGTCTATCTTCCGGATTCTTACGAGATCGATCCGGAAAGAAGATACCCGGTTCTATACATGTTTGACGGACATAATGTTTTTTTTGATTCCCATGCAACTTATGGTACAAGTTGGAAAATGGGAAACTACATGGATGAGACACAGACTCAGATGATCATAGTAGCTGTAGAATGCAACCACGGACCAAACCATGCACGGATCTGTGAATATGCCCCTTATTCTTTCATTGATCCCTATTTCGGAGATATCAGAGGACAGGGAAAAATCTATATGAATTGGATGATCAAAGTATTAAAACCCGAGATAGATGCTTCCTATCGCACCCTTTCGGGCCGGGAACATACGATGATCGCAGGCAGCTCCATGGGAGGCCTGATGAGTTTATATGCAGTTTTGGCGCACAATGACATTTTCTCCAGAGCAGCCTGTCTCTCCGCGTCGTTTCATTTCTGCCAGGAAGAGATTGATCAGTTGATCTGTAAGTCGAAGATTTCCCAGGATACCATCATCTATCTTGATTTCGGATCAGAAGAGATAAAGCGACATAAGGATCTGAAAGAAAAATATATCCAGACCATAGGCTTACTGCTCAGAAAAAATATCTATCTGGAGACCCGGATCATACCGGGAGGCAAACATTGTGAGGCAAGCTGGAGCAGACAGATTCCGTTTTTTATGAATACATTGCTTTATGACGGGAAGCAGGTGTAAATTTGGTGTCCGGTCATGACCACTCTTTTGCATAATGCGTGATAAATTCAATTTTATCCGGCCTTACATAATTGCGCGCAAATTCGATTTTGCGTCCTTTGGCGTCCCGGGTGAGATTGCTGAGTTCCATGACTGCCTGGTCGGAAGTCAGATTAATGAGCTTTGATCTGGAAGGCTCCAGAAATACAACCCGAAGAGTCTGGTCGGCATCGATTGGACGAAGGTCATTCCAGATGAAAATGTCGTAGATAGAGAACAGCTCAATGTCCACATCACCATAGGATGGGAGGAGCTTCTGCGGTATATAGATTTCTTCCAGGGCAACAGGCTCTTTTTTTATGTAGTCGATACGCCTTGTAAACCAGACCGGATCATTTTCTTCAAGATCCAGAAGCCTGGAATAGTAGGGACCTGCCGGACGTAAAGCCTTGACTAATACACGAGTGTGGGCATCGATGGATCGTTCATCCATGGTTTGGCGGAATCCGCCCAGTGTTTCTAAGTCCCGTTCTGTCTTGGGGCCATTAACATAGACGCCTTTTCCCTGAACAGACCGAAGAAGTCCTTCATATTTCAAGGCGGCCAGGGCGCTCCGTACAGACAATGGTGCTAGTTTATAGGTTTCTGACAGTTGGGATTCTGAGGGGATGGCAGTGCCGATCGGGTACTCTCCATCCTCTATTTTATTGCGGATTACTTCTCTAAGCTGGATATAGAGAGGAGATTTGTAATTTACTTCACTTATGGTTCTCACCCCCTGCATAGTCCCAGCGGAGAATGCTGGACATTTCGACAACATCTACACGGGCAACGGTACGGCAGTACTCCACGACGATATTCCTGGAATCCCTGGTGATACTGACGTTCCAGAAGGCCGGAGAATCTGCTTTGATATCCAGATACTCGGCCTCTTCAGCATTTACCGATGTAATGCTGGTCTTTTCTTCACCGTGATCCATGATCAGACCGTAGCTGTTTTCCAGAATGGCATATAAAGAACCTTTTACCAGGTCATGCTCCTCAAGCCCCGGTGCCAGCTCATGGGGAATAAAGGAGTTCTCGATCATGATCGGTATGTCTCCTATGATACGGAGGCGGGAAATACGATACAGCTTTTCTCCTAACATTCTCTCGAATCTATGTGCCAGATGTTTGTCGCATTCCACGATGGAAAAAGACAGCAATCGTGTTTCCGAGGAGGCATCATAGCCGGAAGCGTATTTGGTAAAACTCTCCAGGTTTTGAAGCGTCCGCACAAAACGGGGAGCTACCATGGTTCCCCGTCCCTGGACACTATAGAGCCTGCCGGCTGCTTCCATAGAGGAAATAGCACTTCGCAAAGTTATTCTGTTCATATTCCACATCTTACTCAGTTCTCGTTCCGGAGGAAGCTTATCGTGAGCTTTCAGATTGTTTTCCAAAATGTAGCTTTCAAGATATTCGGTAGCTAGTTCTTTAGGTCTTGGTTTATATGAATCCATTTTATTCCACCTCTAAATTGGTATAGAATAATTATATATTAATATGGCGAAAAATGCAACATGCGTTAGAGACCTGATATCACTGAAAAACAAGTTGACATTGGTATAAGATTATAATAAAGTTATTTATATAAGATTAAATTAATTTTATATAAAATGAGATTGTTGAGAACCATGAATTGAGGTGAATATTTTGGAGAAGGTAATTGTAGCACTGAAAGGTGTGAACAAGTGGTACGGAAACAATCATGTGGTAAAAGATCTTGATTTGGAAGTGACAGAGGGAGAATTCCTGACTCTTTTGGGGCCTTCCGGATGCGGAAAGACGACTACTCTTCGCATGATCGCCGGCTTTGAGGATGCAAGCAGCGGGCGGATTGAAGTTCAGGGAGAGAGTGTGGAAGAGAAGGAACCATACCAGAGGGATGTCAATACTGTTTTTCAGAGTTATTCTCTCTTCCCTCATATGAATGTATTCGATAACATTGCCTATGGACCGAGAATTAAAAAAGTACCGAAGGATCAGATTGCACAGGGTGTAGAGGAGATGCTTCGCCTGGTTCAGATGACCGGATACGAAAAACGAAAACCTGATGCACTGTCCGGCGGACAAAAACAGCGTATCGCCATAGCCAGAGCCCTGATCAACCATCCCAGAGTCCTTCTGCTGGATGAACCACTGGGGGCGCTGGATCTGAAGCTGCGCAAACAGATGCAGATCGAACTGAAGCGACTGCAGAAGAAACTCGGAATCACCTTCATCTATGTTACGCATGATCAGGAAGAAGCGATGTCAATGTCTGACCGGATTGCAGTCATGAGAGACGGAGTCATCCTCCAGATCGGCAAGCCCACTGAAATCTATGACAGACCTAACTGTCGTTTTGTTGCGGACTTTATCGGAGAATCCAATATCATGAGCGGCAAGGTGATGAAGACAGAGGGTGATCTGCTGACGGTAGCGATTCCGGATGGCGAAGTGAAGGTCAAGGGTAGTGGTTTTACTCCCGGGGAGGAAATCGACATATCCGTAAGGACAGAATACCTGACCTGCAGCAGCGAACCGGCCGGCAGCTTTCATATCAAGGCACGTATCCGGGATTTCACGAATATGGGGACGGTGATCAAGACAAGCGTTTTAACGGATACCGGAAAAGAACTTCGGATTTCCTCTTTGGAACAGGATGAAAGTCTGAAGGAAGGACAGGAAGTCTATCTTACCTGGAAGCCTGAAAAAGCGATCCCGATTCACCAGGAGAAGAAGGAGGCGGAGGCATGACAGCATCGAAAGGCAGAGCAAAAAGAACCAATTATCTGCCTGTGCTGGCACAGGCGGGGCCGGTGTCTCTATGGATGATCGTATTCGTTACGATCCCAATGCTCTTTATCATCTATATTAGTTTTATGACAAGGGGGACGTTCGGCGGTGTTGAGTATACGCCTTCTCTGGAATCATATCAGACGATGCTGGAAGTCACTTATTTCCGTATTATCCTGAAAAGTATAGGGGTTGCGGCAGAAACTACCATCGCCTGTCTGATCGTAGGCTATCCATTTGCCTATTACATTGCCAGAAAACCACCGGAAGTGGCCTCCAGACTGATTACGCTTCTCATGATCCCTTTCTGGACCAATTCCCTGATGCGTCTGAATGCATGGATGCTGATTTTCCAGACCAACGGGCCTGTGAATCATTTTATGCTGAACAGGCATCTGATCGACAAACCAATTACTTTTATCTTTACAGATGGGCTGGTTCTGTTAGGACTGATTACCAACTATCTGCCGTTTGCAGTCTTACCCATGTATTCCTCCATCGAGAAGCTGGAGAAACCGATTCTGGAGGCATCGGCAGATCTGGGCGCTAAGCCCAGTGTAACCTTGCTGAAAGTCACGCTCCCCCTGACATTTCCGGGGATTTTCTCCGCAATTATTCTGACCTTTATCCCTGCGTTGGGAACTTATGTCATCACTGACATGCTGGGGGGTGGAAAAGTCCTCTATATCGGTAATATCATCAAGAATCAATTCGGGACAATCCGTAACTGGCCTTTGGGTGCAGCACTGTCAGTACTCCTTCTGGTTATTACGGCGCTGATGATCTTTCTCTATTCCAGATTCGCTAAAGTGGAAGATATGGAGGTGGTTTAGATGGCTGCCAGAGAAAAACTGAACAAAAAGCAGAAAAGGGAGCGAAGACGGCAGATTCCGTGGATTATCTTTTCTGCACTGGTATACTCAATCTTCTATATCCCTGTTCTGGTTATGATTCTGTTCTCTTTTAATGATGCCAAGAGAAATTATTCCTGGATGGGTTTTACCACCAAGTGGTACCCGAAACTCTTTTCCTTTGGAAACCATGATCTTTGGGAATCACTGGCTTACTCCCTGGTCATCGCTGTGCTGGTTACTTTGATCAGTGTTATTATCGGAGTCCTTGGCGGGATTGGATTGAAAAAATTCGAATTCCGGGGAAAGAAGTTTATTAACATGATGCTCTTCGTTCCGATCGTTGTACCGGAAATCGTCATGGCCGTATCCATGCTGATCATTTTCATGGTGATCGGTTTCAAATTGGGACTGGGGACTATCGTGATCGGCCACTGCACCTTCTGTATCCCCTATGCGGTTATTATCATCAAAGGACGTATCACAGGAGATAATGAGACGCTGCAGGAAGCTTCCATGGATCTTGGTGCTAACCGAATACAGACATTTTATAAGGTAACGATTCCAAGTATCATGCCTGGGATTCTGTCTGCAGCATTCCTGTCATTTACACTGTCCATTGATGATGTCATTATTTCCAACATGCTCGCCGGAGCCAGTCAGTCCACACTCCCGGTCTTGATTCTGTCTGTGAACCGGACCGGAATTACGCCGGATATTAATGCGCTGACAACCATAATGGTCATCGTGATGCTCTTCGGCATGATCGTCATGAATATCCTGCAGAGAATTCACGCTGCACGCCTGGCAGCTGAAGAATAAAAACCATTTTTTAAACAACATGATTGAGAGGAGGTTGTTTGCAAATGAAAAAGAAACTAGTTGCATTGATCCTCGCGCTGGCCGTGATGGTTGCTATGACAGCCTGTGGAGGCAGCAGTTCGGGATCAGGAGATGGTGAATCCAAGGAATTGAACATTTTCATGTGGAGTGACTATATCTCCGATGAAACCATCTCTGATTTTGAGAAGGAAACCGGAATCAAAGTAAATCTCAGCTACATGAATGATAATGCAGATTCTGTGAACAAGTTGACTGCAGGTGCCGGTGATGAGTACGACCTGATCATGACATGTGACGCTTACATGGAATCGCTGATCAAGGGCGGTTATCTGGAAGAGCTGGATCTTTCCAAGATTCCGAATTCCGAGAATATCAACAAAGCATACTGGTCAGAAGAGAATCAGAAATACTGTATTCCATATCTGATGAACTACATTTA
>CACZNZ010000392.1 GCA_902782625.1 uncultured Lachnospiraceae bacterium
TCCATAGGTCTTGTTTCCACATCCATATGGCTTATCGGCGGCTTCTGTATCGCCATCGGTCAGGGATTTTCCGTGCAGGTGGCGCACAGGATCGGCGCAAATGACTTCTCCGCCGCCCGCAATGTGTTGCGCCAGGGACTGACGGTCGTCATCGCATTCTCTATGATAATGGGCATCATCGGCTTTTTGCTGGCCGGTCCTCTGCCCGGATGGCTGGGCGCTGATGAGTCAATCCGTGGTGATGCCAGCGCATACTTCCGCATCTATACCCTTTTTGTGCCGATGATGCAGCTTACTTTCTTCGGTGCAACTATGCTGCAGTGCAGCGGAGATATGAAGACGCCTGGCATGCTGAATATCATGATGTGCTTTCTGGATGTCATCTTTAATTATCTGCTCATTTTTCCGTGCAGAATGATCAGCGTCGGTGACAGAGCATTTTTCATGCCGGGAGCCGGACTCGGTATCCGCGGTGCAGCTCTTGGTACCGCACTGGCCGCATTATGCAGCGCGGTATGCATGCTTCTCCAGCTGCTTTTTCGCTCAGAGATTTTGAAACTTCGCAAAAGAGAGTATTACAGGCTTCGTTTGTCCGATGTGACAGCGGACTTGAAAGTTTCCCTGCCGGTGATGGCAAGTTCTCTGGTCATGGGAAGTGCCTATGTGGCAGGAACCTATATCATTGCTCCGCTTGGCGCGGTGGCAATCGCCGCCAATTCCTTTGCCGTCACTGCTGAGAGCATCTGTTATATGCCGGGTTACGGCATTGCATCGGCAGCAACGACACTGGTAGGACAGTCTAAAGGGGCAGGGCGGAAGGAACTGATGAAAGCATTTGGGCAGATGACGGTGCTGCTTGGCATGCTTTCTATGGGAGTAATGGCAGTTGCACTGTATTGTTTTGCCCCTGCGATGATGCGGATGCTGACGACGGATCCTGGTGTCAGAGCAGCAGGGGTCAGCGTTTTGCGCATTGTTGTTTTTGCCGAACCGTTTTTCGGGGCATCCATTGTATCAGAAGGCGTTTTTCGCGGTCTGGGCAAAACCAGGATTCCGACATTGCTCAATGCGCTCAGCATGTGGTGTCTGCGGCTCCCGCTTGCTGCTTATATGGCGGGGAAGATGGGACTTACAGGTGCCTGGACTGCCATGACAATAGAATTGGTTTTTCGTGGAATGATCTATCTGATCGTCCAGTTGAATACAAAAGATCTTTAATAATAGGAAAGGGAATTACAGCTATATGAAAACACAACACAGGCAGATTTATCATGCCAACGTTCCTGCCGGCTGGGCAAATGATCCGAATGGGACGATCTACTATCAGGGCAAAGCGCACATGTTTTATCAGCATTATCCCCATGATTCCAAATGGGGTATCATGCATTGGGGCCATATGACCACCGAGGATTTCATTCATTGGGAGGTTTTGCCCATTGCGCTGATACCGGAAGAAGAATATGAGGTTTTATGCGGATGCTGTTCCGGCTCTGCCATTGAAAAAGACGGGAAACTGTATCTGATGTATACTGCAGCACAGCCGGATCTTCAGAGACAGTGTCTGGCGGTATCCGAAGACGGGATACATTTTCAAAAAGATGAAAAGAATCCTGTCATTGATGCTTCCATGCTCCATAAAGAAGTGGCAGAAGCAGATTTTCGAGATCCGAGGATGTTCGAAAAGGATGGGGTTTATTACCTGATTGCCGGAACCAGGATTCTGGATTCAGATATGATTCGAAGAAGGGAAGCTTCCGGTTCGGCAGCCATGCTCCAAAAAGCAGAAGAAAAACTGGAACGCCCCGTACGTTCTCCGTCGATCGGCGATGTGTCCGGAGGTGATCCGGAGGTGGACGGGTACGGCAATCTGATCCTTTTAAAGAGCAGTGACCTGCACACATGGGAGTATGTGGGAAAACTTTTATACAGACAGGATGATGTGGATAAAGAGTATTACAGACTGGACGGAGTTTATGAATGTCCGGATTATCTTGTGATCGACGGAGAAGAAGTGCTGATTTCGAGTCCGCAGAATCTGCCGCAGATGGGATATGCCTATCAGAATCTGCATTCTTCTATTTATATGACAGGACATCTGAATCTGGAAGACGGACATTTTGAGATCCGGCATATCGGGGAGATCGACTGTGGATTTGATTTCTATGCAGCGCAGACACTGCAGACACCGGATAAAAGAGTGATCATGCTGGCATGGAAGGAAATGTGGGACCGCAGCTACCCGACGCAGGAAGAGGGTTGGGTTGGAAGCTATACTCTCCCAAGAGAATTACATATGCGTAACGGGCGCCTGGTACAGGTTCCCGTCCGGGAAATAGAAGATTATCGAAAGAATGAGATCAAAGTCGACAGGCTGATGACGACGGACCAGAGCATCGTTGCTCCTGGGATTGAAGGAAATGTGGTGGAGCTTTCCTTTACCACGAAACCTGGAGATGCTGTCTGCTGTGGTATTAAAGTATTCAAAGGGAAAGAACACCAGCCGGTTATCGTCTATGACAAAGAACAGGGGATAATCCGTGTGGATCGGAGTCAGTCCGGGGACTCCATCTCGGGAAGAGAGGAGAACACCGTTGTCCGATACTGTCAGCTGGGAGACCGGCAGGAGATTTCGATGAGAGTATTCCTGGATGTCTCTTCACTGGAAGTGTTTATCAATGAAGGAGAACATGTTCTTACTGCAAATGTCTATCCCGATCCGGGAGATACCGGGGTGGAATTTTTCAGTGCCGGAGGCACAGCGCTCTTCGAAGATATCGTAAAATATGATATTGTAGTATAAAGATGAATAATCGGTGTATTTAAGGAGGGATCATCATGAAATTAGGAATCATCGGAACCGGAAAGATAGTCCATGAGGCTCTCTATGCGATGGAAGAGCTCGATCAGATCCAGAAGAAAGCGATTTTTGCAAGACCGCATTCCAAGGCAAAGGGGGAGGAACTTGCGAAAAAATATGGAATTGACCAGGTTTATACGGACTATGATAAACTTCTTGCCGAAGCGGAAATAGATGCAGTCTACATCGGTCTTGTAAACAGTGCCCATTATCCTTATGCAAAGCAGGCTCTTCTTGCCGGAAAGCATGTGATTCTTGAAAAACCGTTGGTCTCTACCGTACTCGAAGCAGAAGATCTGGCGAAGACAGCCAGAGAGAAAGGCTGCTATCTGCTGGAAGCCATCACGGTGATGCATGGTGAGATCTATGACAAAATGAAAGAGATGCTGCCACTTCTTGGAGAGATCAAAGTGATGCAGTGTAATTATTCCCAGTATTCCAGCCGTTATGACAATTATCTGAAAGGGAAGGTGGAACCAGCTTTTGACCCAGACCTGTCGGGCGGTGCGCTCTACGATATTAATCTTTATAATATCTATTACAGCATCGGACTGTTGGGATCACCAATGGAAGCTGTCTATTATCCAAACAGAGGATTCAATGGTATCGACACCTCAGGCTTTGCCGTGCTGTCTTATCCGGGATTCCATGCGGTATGTACCGGTGCCAAGGACTCCGACAGCCCGTCCTTTATCTGTGTGCAGGGCGATAAAGGATGGATGAGGATCAACGGGAAGCCCAATGTGCCGGCGACACTGGACGTAGAATATTTTGATGTAGAGCATCCGGAAGGAATTCCGAGTCCGTCGGGTGGAATCAGCAGGGCGATGATCCGGGAAACCATTACACCACAGCCGGTGCGTCACAGAATGACGACGGAATTTATGGATTTTGCACGGATCATTGATGATGCGGACAAAGATGCCGCCGAGGAATCCCTGGAGAGATCACTCGCGGTCATACAGGTTTTGGAAAGTGCAAGAAAACATGCAGGAATACATTTTGGTGTGGACGATAAAGTTTGTGAATAATGACGATGCATTTTCTTTTGCATTCCTGCCGTGATTTATGTATAATGGTTCTGATAGTTCACTGGTTGATGCCCGCCTTGTTGTGGCGGGCATCAGCTTGGGGTTTTTTGGAGACATAAGGAGGAAAAGTATGAAAAGACAGGAGGAAGCGATCAGAGACGCGAAAGTACTCGGGATACCGAATATGGTGCTCCTTGGATTGCAGCATATGTTTGCAATGTTTGGGGCAACGATTTTAGTTCCTATATTAGTCAACAGTTATTTTGAGGGACAAGGACTTTCTATTCAGGTTACATTAATCTGTGCAGGCCTTGGTACCCTCTTATTTCATGTCTGCAGTAAATTAAAAGTACCTGCGTTCCTGGGGTCTTCATTTGCTTATCTGGGAGGATTTCAGATGGTGGCAAATCTGAATACAGGAAAATTTGCCGGTATGTCCATGGGTGAGAAACTTCCGTACGCCTGTGGCGGAATCGTGGTAGCCGGATTGCTGTATCTGGTTCTTGCACTGGTTGTGAAATCCGTAGGAATCTACCGTGTGATGAAATATCTTCCGCCGGTTGTGACCGGGCCGATTATCATCTGTATCGGACTTTCCCTGGCACCGTCGGCAATCAATAACGCTTCCCAGAACTGGATTCTGGCAGCCATCGCCTTTGGCGTAGTCGTCATCTTTAATATCTGGGGCAAGGGAATGTTTAAGATCA
>CACZNZ010000393.1 GCA_902782625.1 uncultured Lachnospiraceae bacterium
GTCCTGCAAAGGGGATTCTCTCCGGGAGATTCACAAACACACGGGCATTGTTGGTGATGACTTCACCGACCACACCGTTGCCACGGGTAACTGCTTTTTGCAGTATACCGTTTTCGTAGGTCAGGACGATGGTCAGCCCGTCCATCTTCCAGGACAGCAGGCCTTCCTGGCCGTCAAGCCACTCCTTCAATTCTCCGGGGCTTTTGGTTTTATCCAGAGAGAGCATCGGACTTTCATGCGTCTCTTTTTCCAGTTCGCTGAGCACTTCATATCCCACATGAATCGTCGGGCTTTTGCTCATAATGATGCCGGTCTCTTTTTCGAGTGCAACGAGTTCATCGTAGAGTTTATCGTACTCGAAGTTCGACATGATCTCTCGGTCTTCCTGGTAATATGCTCTGGCTGCCGCATCGAGCAGGCTGACCAGTTCTTTCATCCGTTCTGTTTTACCCATGTCTAAAGCCCCTCCCGAAGCTGTTTCAGCTCTTTTTCCCCGAGGATCCGGTATTTGCCGACGGGGAGATTTCCCAGGGTGATATTCATGATCCGTACCCTTTTCAAATGTCTGACACGATAATCGAGTGCCTCACACATGCGCCGGATCTGCCGGTTCAGACCCTGTGTCAAAATGATCCGAAAAGTTTTTTCCCCGGTTCTTCTGACTTTGCACGGTCTCGTTACCGTATCAAGGATGGGCACGCCTTCGGACATTTTCTTTAAAAATACATTGGTCACCGGACGGTTTACCGTTACTTCATACTCTTTCTCATGGTAGTTTCTCGCCCGCAGGATCTCATCCATCAGTTCCCCGTCATTGGTCAGAAGGATAAGCCCTTCGGAATTCTTGTCCAGCCGTCCTACCGGATAGATCCTCTCGGGATAATCCAGATAGTCGATGATATTGTCTTTCTCTTTTTTTGATGTTGTGCAGACAATTCCCAGTGGCTTGTTGAAAGCAAGGACAATCCTCTCCTTCGTAGGGTTGACCGGATTGCCGTCTACGAATATGGCCTGTCCTTCTTCGACCTTCTGCCCGGCAACCGCCGGCTTTCCGTCCACCGTGATTCGTCCCTGCTCGATCATACGGTCGGCTTCTCTTCTGGAGCAAACGCCGGCTTCGCTTAGATATTTATTGATTCGAATCGCCAATTTCTGATCCGTCCTTTCTGTCTTTCGTTTCATCAAGTATAGCATAAAATGGTTTTCTTTTAACCGAAAATTCACGTTTAAAATAAAAATTTACCATAAAGCGACATAACAACAGCAAAAAAATTCAAATAAGTTTAGGAAAATTAACGGTTTCGCTTTTTACAGATTAATGTTATAATGAAGCTTGTCGGTATGTCGGCACTTCGGCATACTGCATTGTCACGATGGAGGCGAAAAAGCCACGGATCTGATGATTTGTGTGTTTTCATTGTAGATTATATAGAAAGAAGGATTTTGATTATGAGTGAAACTATGGCTGATTTTGAGAAAGAGATTGAGGCGTCATTCCGTCCGTTAAATGAAGGTGACATCATTGATGGTGTTGTTACAGCAGTGAATGATGATGCTGCATATTTTGATATCAACTACCATGCACAGGGCATCGTAAAGAAAGCTGATTTCAGTGACGATCCTGATTTCTCCATGCAGAGTGTAAAGGTCGGCGACACCATGAAGGTTGTTGTCCTTTCCGCAGATGATGGAGAGGGTAATGTAGCTCTTTCTGTAAAGAAAGCTGCAAGGGCAGCTGCATGGGAAACCGTACAGAAGTACATGGATGAAGAGACCGTGATTCCTGTGAAGATCGGCGGCATCGTAAACAAAGGTGTCATCACTTACGTAGAAGGCCTGCGTGGCTTCATCCCGGCATCCCACCTTGCCATCGGTTTTGTTGAAGATACCAATCCCTACCTCGGCAAAGAAGTGGAGGCTAAGGTAATCACTGTTGACCCGGCAAAGAACCGTCTTGTCCTTTCCGTCAAAGAAGTTCTTTTCCAGAAGAGACGTGAAGAGAAGGAAGCAAAACTGAATGCCATCGAAAAAGGTGCAATCATGAAGGGTAAAGTTGAGACCCTGAAACCTTACGGTGCGTTTATTGATCTTGGAGATCACATCTCCGGTCTGGTTCACATTTCTCAGATTGCTCAAAAGAGAATCGAGTCTCCGGCTGAGGTCCTCAAAGAGGGTCAGGAAGTCAAGGTGAAGGTTCTGAAAGTGGAAGACGGTAAGATCAGCCTGAGCATCAAGCAGGCAGATGATTCCGCTCCGGCACAGTCCCGTGGTCCGAGAAGAGAACGTGAAGCTACCAGCTACAAAGATGGCGGCAACGCAACAACAGGTCTTGGCGAACTGCTCAAGGGCATCAAGTTATAAGCAATCGAACAGACACCGGTTCATATGTTTCACGTATGGACCGGTTTTTTTATAAGGTGGGTTTATGCCAATGAAAAAGAAAAAAACCACGACCCGGGATATCGCGAAAGAATGCGGTGTTTCCCAGTCTACGGTATCCATGATCTTAAGCGGCAGAACAGACATCCATTTTTCCGAAGCAACGATTCGAAAGGTTCAGCGGACTGCCGTCAAAATGGGTTATACCTATAAGCCGCGGCCCAAAAAAGAAAAGAGTCAGCAGGAAAATACAATCCTGATCCTGTGTCCGTCTCTGTCGACGGACTACTATACGACGCTGGTACGAAGCATCACAAAAAGTGCCGGCAAGAAAGGTCTTTATACGATGACTTCCTATACGATGCGACGCAAAGACACGGAGGAAGTCTATCTGCAGATGGCGCTTGATGCCGGCTTTTACGGGGTAATCTACACCTATGCTCCTCAGGCAATTGACCGGATCAATTCGCTGCGAAAGAAGCTTCCCTTTGTTCTGATCAACGACTATAACGAGGAACTGCGGATTCCTTTGATCGAGCTCGACAGCCGAAAGTCCGGCCGCATGATCGGGGAACATCTTTACCGGCTCGGACACCGTCACATTGCCTATATGACAACGCCTCTGGATCCCCATGAACTTCCCCGTATCCGCAGGATGGAGGGGCTTCGTGAGGCTTTCACCAGAAATGGTCTTCCCGAAGAAAGTGTGGAGATCGTTGCCCTGACAAATGAACAATGGGATCATTATCTTTTGGGAAACCGCTATTATGACGTGGGTTATCAGCTGACCCTGCAATATCTGAAAAATGAACATAAAGCGACAGCTTTTGTCGGAACCAATGACCTGATCTCGATCGGTGTCATGGATGCCCTGATCAAATCCGGATACGCTGTTCCGGAAGACTATTCGGTATGTGGTTTTGACAATGCGCTTGCCACTTCCTTTGCAGGTGTTTCCCTGACGACCATCGACCATTCTGTAGAGGAAAAGGGAGATGCCGCCGTCATGATGCTTTCCAACACCCATGCTTCTGTCGGGGAAAACGACAACAAAAAAAAGGCGCTGATGCGCCTGGAATATGACCCGGTGCTCCTTGTCAGGAATTCCACCGGGCCATGTAAATAGTGTTTATTTATTCTCTTCGCGAATTCTGTTGAGACGCTTCATCACGTCATTTCCGCCTCTTCCGAAGTAGTCAAGAAGGGTGTTGTACTCTGCATAGAGCTTGTCGTATACAGCTACCTTCTCCGGATTCGGGATGTAGGTCTTATCCTGGAGTTTCGCAAATTTTGCTGCGATCTCGTTCGCATCTTTATATCCGGTGATGCTTTCCGGTGCTGCAGCTACACCAAGTACTGCTGCGCCGAGAGCACATGCCTGATCGGATGCACATACTTTGATCTCTCTGTTTAAGATATCGGTATAGATCTGAACAATCAGTGGGTTCTTGGATGGGATACCACCGCTTAATACCACGCTGTTAACCGGAACGCCTGCTTTTTCGAAACTTTCTACGATTGCTCTGGTTCCGTAAGCGGTTGCCTCAACCAGGGCAAGATAGATATCTTCCGGTTTTGTCAGCAGGTTCATACCGATGATCAGACCGTTTAAGTCAAAGTCCATCAGCGGTGAACGTACACCGTTAAACCAGTCAAGAGCTACCAGTCCGCTTGCGCCTGCCTTGTAATCTTTCAGTTTGTCAGAAAGCAGCTGATGAAGACTGATTCCTTTTGCCTTTGCTTCTGCCGCATAATCAGCCGGAACACAGTTGTCTACGAACCATGCGAAATGATCTCCTACACAGGACTGTCCTGCTTCGATTCCAAAGAATCCCGGCATGATACCGTCTTTTACGACACCCTGGATACCTTCGATGGTAGCATCGTGATCTGCCAGCATCAGATGACAGGAAGATGTTCCCATGATGATCATCAGCTCGCCTGGTTTTCCAACGCCGCCGCCCGGTACGGAGCAGTGAGCATCGATGATACCGGTGCCTACCGGAGTTCCCTCAAGAAGTCCGAGCTGTTTTGCCATGGATTCACAGAGTCTTCCTGCACATGCGCCAATCGGAAGTACAGGCATATTGAATTTCTCTTCTACGAAGTTCTCCATCTTCGGATCAAGAGCCTTGAAGAAGTCTTTGCTTGGGAAACCGGTCTCATGATGATAAAATGCCTTGTAACCCATGGTACATGCGGAAGTTGTCAGTGTGTCGGTCATCTCCCAGAGAATCCAGTCCATAGCCTCCATGAAGTAATCTGCCTTATCATATACTTCCGGTGCATGATGCAGTGTCTCTAAGATCTTCGGAATTGTCCACTCACTGGAGATCTTGCCGCCGTACATGGACAGCCAGGATTCGTTGCGCTCTCTGGCTACCTTATCGATAAATGCTGCTTCCGGCTCTGCACCATGATGTTTCCAGAGTTTTACGTAAGCATGTTTTTCATTCTTGAATTCTTCTGTCATGGACAGAGGCATCTTATCCTTATTAACCGGAAGAATCGTTGCGGATGTAAAGTCAAGTCCGATACCGATTACTTCTTCCGGAAGAACCTTGCTCTGGCTCATAACACTGCGCACTACGGTAAACAGTCCGTCCAGATAGTCGCCCGGATCCTGCAGAGCCCATGCCGGCGGAAGTGAAGCCCCTGTCGGGATATGTGTCTCCATAACAGCATGTGGATACTCATAGACTGCCTGAGCAACTTCATTGCCGTTCTCGATATCCACCAGAAGTGCTCTTACTGATAATGTACCGTAATCCAAACCAATTGCATATTTTTTCATAGTAACCTCCCTTATAGATGTGCCTAATTATTACCTTCTTTATATGATGCAGATATTATTCTGCACTCTGTTCATTTTCAAAATAATTCCTGGTTGCCTGTGCATATTCTTTGGATAAACCAAGATCCCAGATCAGCTGAAGTACCGTATATCTCGGACGAACCTCTTTCGCGTAGATCACGCTCTCATAGAGTTCCTGTAAGCTGACATCGATCTCCTGAGGATTGATCGGAGCATCCAGCCCTGCAAAGAGCTTCTCCATGTCTTTGACAGATGGAAGCTCCTCTGCGATCATCTTCTGGATTTTATCCCAGTTTTTCTCGATAACATCAAGACGTTCATTCCTCATCTCTACATTATTCTTCTGAGATTTTTCTTCTACATCGATGATTCCGTCTGCTGCTGCCTCGTAAACTTCATGAATCTCTTTGATCCATGCTTCTTTGTCAAAACCGGATGCTTTGACAGCGGCAAAATCAACCTTCTGCTTTTCAAGTGTATGATAGAGGTATAAAGCAATGATGGTTCCCACACCGACCTGTGTGCCGTGGAGTGCCGGGAACTTACCGTGCATAAATGCTTTCATCTCCCAGAAATGTGAGAAATGATGTTCACATCCGGATGCCGGTCTGGAGTTGCCGACGAAGCTCATAGCGATACCGGTAAGAACCAGGGCTTCCGTCACAGCCTTGATGGCTTCCGGATTGCGGTTTTGTACTTCGTTGCTGTATTTCATCACGGTCTCAATGGCTGTCTCAACCATCTCTACCACTTCGTCACAGTAGTATTCATCGTTGATGATCCGGGAAATCTTCCAGTCAAACAGGCAGGTGTACTTGCCTAATGTATCTCCAAGACCAGCGGCGATCAGTCTCATCGGAGCCTGGGAGAGGACGTCCACATCACCGATTACAGCAACCGGACCATGTGCATCGATCGTAGTCTTCACATGATTTAAGATCACAGGTGCTCCAATCGATACGAATCCGTCCATGGAAGGTGCGGTCGCATAGATGATGTAATCAAGGCCCATACGGAAGCTGATCAGCTTGCAGAGGTCATTGAGTGTTCCGGAGCCGACAGCCAGGATCAGGTCGGAACCCGGAACAACCGCTGCCAGGATCTCTCCGATCACGTGCTCATCCGGAATCACTTCGTCATAATCTAATACTACTTTATCATAGGTAATACCTGCTTTGTCAAGCTCTTCTGCAGCAGCCTGTCCTGCTGCTTTCCAGGTATTCTTATCAGCAACCATAAAGATCTTTTCATATCCAAAATCTTTGATATGTCCAGGAAGTCTTTTCACGGCATCTTTGTCGATGTCGATCAGTTTTACTTCTGAAAAATGTTTATGTCCACAGCTACATTTGACTTCTCGATTTACATAGGAATTAAGATCCAATCCTTTTGCCATAGTTGTTTCCCCCTCATTTTTTTCATTGTTTTCTTTGCTTTGTTAATCCCATTATACCGTGTAAATGCGTGTTGTCAATCGGCCTGAAACGCCTTGATTACTAATCAAATCCCCCAAGGGAACTAATCAGAATTTTGATTAGTAAATCGCACAAAAAAAACAGAGAATTTCTGCCTGTTTGATTAGTAATCATCAGGCAGGATCCTCTGTTTTCGCTTTGTCAAATATAAATTATTAAAAAATATAAACTATTCTTTACCGAATCTGCTGGAACGCATCAGGGCCCATATGGCAGGTCGGACACTCTTTTAAGGTTGAAAACGGTTTCCCTTCTTCCGCCTCATTAAAGATATAGCCACACACGCGGCAACGATAGATTCCTCTTAAAGATGGCTGTTCTTTGGTACTGTCTTCCATGTTCATCTTTCTCATCTGTGTCAAAATAGTATCCATGCATTCACCTCTTCTTTTGATCTCACCGGTATTTAAACGAGTGTTTTCAGAATTTCAATGGTCCGCTGCAGTCCGCCTTCCATATTATATCTTGGTTTCCAGCCTAGTTTCTGAAGCTTGCTTCCGTCAAGCCTTGCTTTGGTTGCCGTAGAATAACCCGCAGCTTCCACAGCATCAGGCAGTTCAAAGACCACTTCTTTGCCTGCAGTACGTGCAATGATCGCAGCCAGATCTTTCAGCATGATATCAGAAGCAACATCTGCGATGTTATAGGCTTCCCCATTTTCTCCGCAGAGCAGAACCGTAAAAAGACCGCTTACCGCATCAGCTACGTATGTATAGCTGTAATACTGAGTTCCTGCAGATTTCAGAACAATATCCTCTCCTGCAATTCCCTTACGGATAAACTGGCTGATCGCCTTGGTATCACTCATCAGCATCGTCGGTCCGTACGACCGGGTCAGCCGGGGAATAA
>CACZNZ010000394.1 GCA_902782625.1 uncultured Lachnospiraceae bacterium
ATATACGAAAAAAGGTACCTATCGGTATGGCGATTCGGACAATACCTATATCCGTGTCCATGTAGTAAATGTACCGGTTGTCCATTCGGGATCATCTCGGTCACATTCACGTGGCTCTTCCCATCATTCCTCCTGTGCTTCCTCCTGCGCATGCGCTTCTTCCTGCGCCTGTGCATCCTGTGCCTGTGCATGTGCCTGTGCGTCCTCAGGACGTGCGGGATGCTCTGTGAAGGATTTCTACAGAAAGGAGTCTGCTCATGAATGATAATCCGTCCAAAGCATCATTTATTACAAAAGGGGCTGTGATTGCAGCCCTCTATGTGGTACTGACCCTGGTGTTTGCTCCGATCTCTTTCGGCTCCATGCAGCTGCGTATTGCAGAGGCTTTGACCATTCTGCCGATGTTTACTCCTGCAGCAATCCCCGGACTTTGTATAGGCTGTGTGATTGCCAATTTGATCGGTGGCGGAGTGATTATTGATATTATATTCGGAAGTCTGGCAACTTTGATCGGCGCTATTGGAGGTTACCTTCTTCGCTCGAACCGCTGGCTTGTTCCGATTCCGACTGTTTTATCCAACACGATCATTATTCCGTTAGTTTTACGGTATGGATACGGGGTGGATCTTCCCCTCTATCTGTCTGCACTCTATATTTTCATCGGAGAGGTTGCCGGGTGCTATGTTCTTGGAGAGCTTCTTGCAACAGCTTTGCTGAAACGAAAAGACATTTTTAAGGAGGACTGATACTTGATTAATAATATGCGGGATCTTGGAGGAATCAGAACAAAAGACGGCAGGGTACTGCGTCAAGGGATGCTTGTACGTTCTGCCAATCTTTCCGAAGCTTCTTCTGAAGATCTGAAAGATGTCACTACTGTGATCGATCTTCGCACTCCGAAGGAGAGGGACGAAGCACCGGACCAATGCTATAATGCACAGTATCTTCCAATCGCCATCTTTGAATCCATGGTTTCGGGGATCAGTCATGAAAATGAGAGTATGACAGGCAGGATTCCTAAGATGACGTGGCTGTATGAACAGTTGATACTGCAGTGCAGGGAAACATTTCGCAAAGTAGTATTAGAGATTATGGAGCATGATTATCGCTCAGGCGCTGTCCTGTGGCACTGTACGGAAGGCAAGGACAGGTGCGGCCTCACTACGGCGCTTATTCTGGAGATTCTTGGCGTCGACCGTGAAACCATCATGGAAGATTACCTGAGAACAAATCGGGTCAATATTCCCAAAGCAGATAAGATCAGAGAGCAGGTAGCTGCTTTCCATGGGCAGGAGTATGCCGACAGTGTTTATCAGGCTTATATAGCTGATGAGGATTATCTGAATGCTGCCTGGAATGCCATGGAAGAAAACAGTATCGGGGAATACCTTGAGATTGATGAGCAGATGATACATGATTTCAGGGAAAAAATACTGGAAGATGAAAACAGAGCAATCATCTTTGACCTGGACGGGACTCTCTGGGATTCGAGTGAACAGGTCAGTATCATATGGAATCACGTCTTTGAGAGACATCCGGATATTAAGGTAAGACTTACGAAAAATGATGTGACAGGTTTTATGGGAAAGACGATGGAACAGATTGGAGAGATGTTGTTTCCCGATAAAGATATGGCATTTTGTACCGGCATCATGGACGAGTGTGCCGAGGAAGAAAACATCTATTTAGCGGAACATGGCGCTGTACTATTTGACGGACTTCGGGAGACAATCGATACACTGAAAAAGGATTATTCTCTCTATATCGTCAGTAACTGTCAGGGCGGCTATATAGAAGCTTTCCAGAAAGCTCATGGTTTTGTCGATGATTTTGACGATATCGAGATGTCCGGAAGAACCGGAAAAACAAAAGGGGAGAATATACGGATTCTGATGGAGAGAAACCACATAAAAAAGGCGGTTTATGTGGGAGACACCGCAGGCGATGAGGAAGCCGCCAGATATGCCGGGATTCCGTTTATCTATGCCGCATACGGGTTTGGCAAGCCAGTCAGTCCGGATCAGACGATTTATGCTGTCACGGAACTGCCTGATGTTATATCTCATATGATGGCATAGCGACAGCAGTATAAAAAGAGGCAGGATTCATGTCGAATCCTGCCTTATTATTTTATTACTGTTTTAGTTTCAAACCGTCTTTAAATGCTTCGCCAACACGTTCTGTTACTTTGTAATACCCATGTGTATAAGGATCGAAAGCGATTGCATTTACCAGAGACATATCCAGTTTTCCGTCGACCATTACACTTTCATC
>CACZNZ010000395.1 GCA_902782625.1 uncultured Lachnospiraceae bacterium
CCTTAAAGAATTCCTTTGCGGAAACTTTTACGGAGTCATCATCTTCGATGGTTCCGAGAAGCTTTCCTTCACCAGTGGAACCCTGCTCAGCAGTGAGAGTCAGTCCGCTGACATCTTTCATGATCTCAGCTTCTCTGTCTTTCTTTGTTACGATTGCCTGTGAATTATAGAGATACGGATCGGTAATACTCATATTCTCTTTACGCTCTGGAGTGATACACATACCGTTCCAGATACAGTCGATGTTCTTGGAATTGAGCTCAGTCTCTTTTGCATCCCAGTTGATCTCCTGGAATTCAACTTCTATACCAAGTTTATCTGCAACAGCTTTGGTAAGCTCAGTATCAAAACCAATCAGATTGTTCGAGTCATCATAGTAGTTGATTGGCGGGAACAAGGTGATACCTACGATCATACTTCCTTTTCCCTGAATATAAGCCCAGTCGGATTCTTCTGCTGCAGTACCGGTAGTTCCTGCCTCAGATCCGTTTCCTGATCCGGAGGATCCGCATCCTGCAAGTACCATCACGCACATAGCTGCTGTAAGCATGATTGCTACCCATTTTTTCATTGTTTTATTCTCCTTTTTCATAGATTAATAAATATTAGCACTTGTTAAGCGATATGCATAACTATTGCCTGACATCTACATTATTATAAATTATCACAGACCAAAATGCAAGTTTTATCGACAGATTATTCACCGCTTTTCTTATCATTGTCGAAATCAAAGAATTCTTCCGAAGAATCTGCCGCTTGAGTATCCTGAATCGCCTGCGTTGTTCCCGGCTGTGGCTGCTCTGTCACTTCCTCTTTGGTTTCTGGCTGTGGCTGCTCTGTCACTTCCTCTTGGGTTTCTGGCTGGATATCGCTTTCAGGCGCTGAAAGACCACACAGTTCCTCCAGCTTTTTCTCATACTCTTCATCACCAGAAAGGTATGGTGCCGCATCAAGCAAAAGCCTGATCTGATCCTGTACATTTACTGAGCTTCCTTCAGCACTGTCAGATTCCACAGAAATACTGACGTCAAACATTTCAAGCTGAGAGAAAATATCCTCTCTGAATTTCTCCTGATTATCCTGAATTGCTTTTTCAACTTTGGAATAATCTTTCCAGTCGTCTCCTATCTGACGGAGTTTTGTAATCGCTCCTGCATAATCTCCTTCCTGCGAAGATTCTTTTGCCTCTTTATAGAGGTCCTCATATTGCTGTGAAAGTATCTGTGCCTTCTTTGGCGCAAGAAATGTTTTGTCGCAGATTATTCCTATAAGAAGCCCTATTACCAATCCGGCAATAACAGCCAGCAGTGTTTTCCCTCCTCCTGATTGGTTTCTGTTTCTCCGGGAAGATCGTCTTCTCCTCTCCTCCATAGTTACCTCCTGTATCATATCGTTTGGGAGAAATGAGCATCGCACGGGCAAACACCCTTCTTTTATCTCAAAAGAAGGGTGTTTGTTATGGTACTCAACATATCATTCACAAAAGCTAATGATTTTAATAAACAGGTTCTCCTGGAGAATAAACCAGTATCTGTCCGTCCGAAAGACCTTCTACACCATTAGCACTTATCACCGTCATCTTGGCACCGCCATCGGCTTCCTCTGTGATTTCAATCTTAGCCTCATTATCGGAACCATTGGGCGAAAGGACTCCGCGAATAACACTTCCGTCTTTCTGAGCCTGTCCTGTTAATTCACCATTGCCAAGATCTGCTGTTATTTCCAGACCGCCGCTCTCTCTCTTGGAAATGTAGAGTCCGAGCGTCGGATCTTCTGTCAGATTATACTCACCAATGACATCCCAATTTTCATTCGGATCTGCCTTTTTCGCCTGAGTTGTCGGCTCCTGCACTGTTGATGATGTCTCATTGGCCTCTGTACTTGCTTCCACTGTCGTTTTTGCAGTTCCCTGATCAGAAGTCTCTTTACTCTCTTTTGAACCGCATCCCGCAAGCAGACCCGCGGCGAGGACAGCAGCGAACAAGATAGACACATACTTTTTCATGGTTTTCACCTCCTGTTAGCGACTAACGATGGCAGCTGCATCACTCCAGTCGGATACATAAGTGTCATCATTTGCTACATTTTTGATCGTACGGATACGTACATAATAGGTAGATCCTTTTTGCAATCCGCCAACAGATGCGCTGGTCCTGTTCGGATCAGTTACGCTGATCTTCTTAGTGGTATTGAATGTGGCATCCGTAGAATACTGAATCTGATAACCATCTACATTGTTTAAAGCAACCCATGTTACAGTCAGTGTTCCTCCGGTAGCATTTGCCGTACGAATCTGTGTATTCTGCGGAGTGATATAGAAGTTCTTCTGTACCTGGTCATAATAGTTGCCAAAACCTTTCACGACAATCGTTGCCTTACCAATGTTGACATTATTCAAATAAGTAAGGGTGTAATCCGTTCCCTCACGAATAAGCTTTCCGTTATCTTTGATGACAACACTCGGATAGAGCGGCTGTCCGGTATAGTTTGCATAAAGCGGGGAGATCTTGATCTTCAGTTTTGCTTCTTTTAGGCTTGATTTACGAACCGTTACGGAAATTGTCGTCGATGCGGCTCTGTAATTCTTACTTGCAGCTACCCGTACCGTAATCGTGGTTCTTCCTGCACTGATGCCTCTGACTACACCGTTCTTAACTGTCGCAATAGCCGTATTGGCTGAACGGTAGCTGACTTTACCCGCTTTCTTGCGCACTTTGATCTTTGTGGTACCACCCACACGGATCGTACCTTTCGATAAGGTCGCACGAATCGTCTGAGTTGCTTTATTAATACGGAATGTCTTTTTGATTTTTCCTTTGTAATCTCCGATACCGGTAATGGTAATCTTCGCGGTACCGGCATTGGTATTGTTGGAATAGGCTACTTTGTAGTCTCTACCCTTTTTCAGCGTACCTTCCGTTCCTGTTATCGTCACTTTCGGACGCTTTGCCGTTCCATCATATACATAAGTCTTCTTCGAAAGCTTAACTTTGTAATATTTGGAAGACAATGTTCTCTTTAATACAGTTACCTGAAATGTCGTTCTGGAATTGGTATAGTTTCTCAGATTCTGTGCCTTTGCGGTAATCTTTAAAGTGCCGGCATGCTTTCCGGTAAGAATACCCTTTTTGGAAATCGTCACGATATTCTTTTTGGAATAGGTGTACTTCAGATAAGACACCGGGATATTGGCTTTAATCTTCAGTGTTTTCCCAACTCTGACTTTTTTCTTTTTCAGAGTGACTTTCAACTTAAGCTTCTTTTTCTTGATCGTGAAACTTTTGCTGACGGAACCGGTATAATCTCCGGTACCTTTGATGTTGACTTTTGGCGTACCTGCATTCACATTGTCACTGTAACTTACTGTGTAATCTGTTCCGGAAGTCAATGTCTTCCCGTTATACTTTACAGTAGCACCTGGTGTTTTTGCCTTGCCATTATAAGTATAGGTACTCGTGGAAAGAGTGACTTTTGTATTATCAGAATCTATCACATTCTTCTTGACATTGACCGATACGGTTGCGGAAGCAGCATTATAGTTGATTGTCTGTTCTGCTGTCACCGTAATGGTGGTGCTGCCAGCATGA
The DNA here is from genome assembly GCA_902782625.1 of uncultured Lachnospiraceae bacterium. Lineage (GTDB taxonomy): Bacteria > Bacillota > Clostridia > Lachnospirales > Lachnospiraceae > Anaerobutyricum. The sequence goes on from CACZNZ010000395.1 coordinate 3,588, forward strand.
TTTGCCGAAATCAGTCCTGAGCTGCTGACAGAAGCCACAGTAGTATTCGCAGATGTATAGGTCAGTGTGCCCTGGTTTCCGCTGCATGCAATCTGAGCATTCCCTGAGATACTGAGGGAGACACTCGGAGCAGATATTTTGAGTGTCTGCGCTGCTTTATTAATCGTAAAGCTCTTGGTTACCGTACCACTGTAAGCGCCCTTACCTGTTACAGTAGCGGAGGCATTACCCGCATTGACATTATTTGCATAGTTTAGGTCATAATCTTTGTCCCTGACAAGAGTAGTCCCATCGGATACCACAGTGACATCCGGTGTCTTGGAAGAACCGTCATATGTATAACTGTTCTGACTTAATGTGACATCACTATCAATGATTTCCGCTGCCCAAACATCTCCTTTAACGCCGAATAAAACTCCGACGGCCACAAGTAGCAGCCAGAACATTAATGATCTCGCTTTTCTCATAATCTCCTCCTTCTTAAGCCCATGTGTAATTTATGAATTTTCAGATTCCTGTGCTTCTTTCTTATCATACCATAGATTCGATCTTCATGTATATAAAAATCTCTTTAGAGATTTTTACCGATTTTACCATGATCAATAGACTTCACAGCCATTGCGTCCTGCCTCTTTGACACGGTAAAGCGCCGTGTCCGCATCTTTAAAAATGTCTCCCTTCGGATTGTCTCTGTCAGAAAATGCGATACCCACACTTAAGGATACCGGTGGAAGATCATCTTGCGGATGCTGCAGCATTTCATTCATCTGCCGGATTTTCGTCTTTACCAGGTCTTTCATAGTCTTATTGACACGGGTCATGATCACAACGAACTCATCCCCGCCGATCCGACAGATCACATCAACGGAACGGAAACTCTGTCTTAAGATATCCGCCACACGTTTGAGCACTCTGTCGCCTACCGCATGGCCATAAGTATCATTGACCGATTTGAAATAATCGACATCAATGATGATCAGCGCAATATGACTGGTGTCCACGGTCTTCATCATCAGATCATAGGCCCCACGGTTTAAAAGACCAGTAAGCGCGTCATGGGATGCCTCATGTTTCAGCTTTTCATGTGCCGTTTCGTTTTCTTTCAAAATCACATTATAGGTCTTGCCAACAAACTGCAGCTCTTCCGCCCCAATCATAGGAATTGGTTTTTGCAGTTGCAACATCTCTACCATATTGGTAAGCGGCTTGCGAATCTGCTCATTGATGAAAAGAACAATGACCAGCACAACCAGGAGAAATACAATGGTTATCGCCGTCTGAATCATCACAAGCAGAGACATCCTGGATGAGGCCTCCTCCAATTGCTGACTGGATGCA
>CACZNZ010000396.1 GCA_902782625.1 uncultured Lachnospiraceae bacterium
GAGCATGGGGCAAAGAGAAGGGAATATATCCGTTGGTATACGGAGGAGCAGAAGCAGGCGCTTTTGTGTGGATTCAGGACGCTGCGGGATAGGGCAATTATTTCGTTGGGTCTGGATGGGTTCCGGATTGACGAGATCCTTTCCGCCAGAATGCGTGATTATGACCAGGCAAGGGGCGTTCTGACTCCTTACCGTTCTAAACGCAAAGCGGACGGGTCGGAAATGCGTTCTGCTCCGCTCTCTGAAAGAACCACGCGGCTCCTGGAGGATTACCTGATTAACGAACGTGGTAGCGCTGAAGCTGAATTGGAAGAAAAAGGAATCAGGATGCCTGACGAAATTTTTGTTGTCCTGAGGCATGGAGAGTCATACGGGCAGCCTCTGAGATACAACAATTTCTGGCAGATCCTTAAGGGAGCTGCCAGACGGATGGGGTTCGACCCGGAAATGGTGCGAACGCATTCAGGCCGATCTACGAGAGCAAACGAGGTGTTTACGGACATGGCAAAACATCCCGGGAAGTGGACCGAGCAGGATATCCTCGACCTTTTCGGATGGGCGTCCGTGAAGTCAGCTAAGCCATATATTAACAAGAATGACCCTGACAGGAAGATCGCTATCGCAAAAAAACTCAAAGAAGCAGACAATGAAAGGCGGGAGCGCGAGAGGGAGAAAAATGAGGAGCAGAAATGAGTATAAAAAGATTGTAGATAATGCAAGCGATAAAATAAAAAAAGAACCGTATAACGGAAAGGTGGCATATCCTGAAAAATATATCTTGCTGGATATATGCGAAGCATTGGAGAAAACGGTAGAGGCGTTTATCCCACTCGTCGTCTTTAATAGTAATTATTGCCTCAGCCGGACAGTTTATATCCTGTATCTCCAGTACGTGCTTCCTCAGTTGGTTTCGGAAGAAGTGATGTGTTCATATTTCCTGAAACTGCTTATCAGTGGGCATAACAATGCTGATTCTTGGGTACAGTCCGAGAAAAGGCGCGACTTTAAGGTTATTGTTGGACTTTCGTATTTGCATGAGGCAGTGAAGGGTGAGGACCAGGACAGCGGCAAGAATTTTCGATATCAATGGATACTGAAATGTTTTAACTATACATATGAAAACTTATTCTCGTTTGATATGAGATATCCTCAGGATCTGATCAAAGAAGTGGATAGTTGCTTCTGTAAGAAGGCCCCAATGCCTCATACATACAAGATGTTCACGGACCTATATCTTGGACGACGGGATGTCCCCTATCTCAGCTTTATCGCACATGTTATCTATCTCAGACACGACGATGAGACTGTAGCGATGTACGCCGATGCGGTGATCAAACAATATATTTCCGAATTTGGGGCATATCATGAAGGGCATGCAAACTTGATGGACATAATACACTATGTGTTCGGCGGTCGTTTTGCGCGTTCAATATTCGAGATGAGCAGGTATAACGCCCAGAAATATAAAGATTTCAATACTCTGCTGTTTAAATTTAAGAGAACATTCCTTCGGGCAGCGTGGCCATATGTATACGTAAACTTTGCGTCATCCCACGAGCGAGCATACGAAATGATGCGGCTTTCCGATGAAGAGAAAGAAGCATATGAGCAGATGTATTTTGGGAAGCCGGTACGCCGGAACAAGGCCTCAAAATCAAAAGTGTTATTCGACCCTGACAGCCTGGGGCTGCCTCATGGGACAACATATGAGGAGCTCAAGCTTGCCGTAAAAAAATACTATATGCTTTTTGTTTTCCCCCAAAGAGTAATACCCACACGATCCATGGCCTTAGCTGACATTATAAATGCCGCCGCACAGAATGCAGCACTAGTAAAGGACTTGAAGCATATCAAGGCAAATACATGTTTGTTGCCAATCCTTGTATCTCTAATGGAAGACGAAGAGAACCTGCTGCGGGAGAAATATGTTGAAGGAAATATGGAGGAGATCTATTCAGAGAAAGACGAGATACATATCTATTACTTTTATAAGGGCAGATATCAGTCCCGCATGATCGACTACTCGGTAATCTCGTCACTGGATTTCCGCCGGGAAGTGAAAATGTACTGCAGGAAAACCTTGGGCAAGAAGATTTCCCCTGGATATATCGCGAAGGTGGCAAAGTGCATCCAATTCTGTGTGGACATGATTAGGGACTATCGAGTACGGCGCTGCAAAGATGTAACACATGGACATATTTGCATCTGGTTGCACAAAAAACAGAGTGTAGGAATAAAACCGACAACTATCACTGAAGACCTGTGTGTGATCCGCGGATTTTTGGATACAGTCATAGCCTGTAAAAGCTATGCGCTCAGACCCGAGAAAAACGTTGCTCAGTATTTACGGTTATATGGTGCACGTGACCATATCAAAAGCCGCCCGGTGATCCCTGACGATATCCTTATCTTTATTGAGGATCATTTGTGGGAACTCGATGAGGAATGGCGCCTTTTGTTTCTGGTCCTGCGGCAGACATCCTGGCGATTTGATGATGTTGCAAATCTCCGTATCGATGGGATCTATGATATTGGGGACCTGGAATATTTCGGCATACGGACCGTGATCAGCAAGACCCTGAAGCAGAGGCGCCAAAACGGCCTTGGAGAATACATTGAGGATGTTATCACGGCTGAGCTATATCAGGCTTTGCAGGAGTATATTTCTGGCACTGACATCATCAGGAAGAAGTACGAAACGGACTATGTTTTCTTTTCCTGCAGTGGCGGAATGGCGCATCAGGAGGATTCACATACCTTTAGTGCCGCTATCAATGAGCTCCTAACAAGATATGGGATCCAATCTATTGACAGTACGTATACATCGTTCTCTTCAGCCCAGACACGTGCAACAGGGGCGACTGGACTTATCGAGGCCGGGGTTGACTTGCCGATCGTGCAGCATAAGCTGGGGCACTTGAATCCTGAAACCACGGCAAAGCACTATGCACATGTCCGGGAAAAGAGAAGGGGCGAACTAGACAAAGAGTTCTTCGATCGAAAATTTGGCGAACTCTTCGATCCAGAAAAACTTGCCTTATTAACAGAAAAAGAAAGGGCTGCGCTTTATGATAATTTTGTCTTAGGGCACAGGAAGGTAGAGTTTGGAGCTTGCAAAAAAGAACCCTGCGGGGGAACCTGTTTGCGACATGGAAACGCAGAATGCGTAGAATGTACCAAATTGCTGACCGGCCCCCAGAATCTGCCTGCATGGCAGGAATACCTGGAGGACTCTGAAAAGCAGCTTAAAGAGATGATCGCTGCATATGATGCTCGCGGCATCAGCCAGGATATATACGCAGATTTTAAAGAATACAAGGAAACAATCAGACGCAGAAATGCTTTTCAGGATGTCATCGCAAAGATTATGTCATGGAAGGAGGGACGCGAATGAGGAAGGCAGAATATGTTTCTGCGAGCACGGCAGCCGCAAAAGAACTGCAGGCTATTGGTCTTGTAAAGGGCGCGGCGTGGGACGACCCTGCTGACAGTAAGCGCCGTGCATTACTTACTGACTATAGTTCTTTGTCAGTGTTTACGGATGACAGGTGGTTTATCGACAAAAAAGAAGTCTATATGAACTTCCCTGCGTCGGTAAGGACACTGATATTTGAAAAGATTGACCCAGCCATAAAGCTTATGGTAAAGGACTGGGTACTTGATCAGCTGCTTTTAGGGCGGAAAATCAAGGGAATCGGATCTTCTCTTTCCGACATTAGGGCCTGTCTTAGTTTTGTGGCAGGCAGAGATGCACACGATATCGATGCTATGGATATTTTACGGATCCACGATGCTCTATTTGAAGGGAAAACGTCGACTGCAACGGCAGTTTCTAAGTGGAGTACACTCCGTTATTTCTTTGAAACAACAAACTGTAATGAGCAGGCGGCCCGGATGTATGGGTATGTACTCCCTGAAGTTATTAGGAAAAAGGTTGCAGATAAATACATTCCGGACAGCACTGCAACTCAGATGGATATCGTGTTCATGAGAGAGGAGATCCCTCTGACTTATCGGTGCATATATTGGACATTACGCCTGTTTCCGAACCGAATAGAAGAGGTGTGTTCGATAGTTCCGAAGGCGCTTAAACAAATATCCGAAGACAAATACCTTCTGACCATCCCTGTCAGTAAAACAGCTGGGAATTTTGAAGACCCAGAAGAAAAA
>CACZNZ010000397.1 GCA_902782625.1 uncultured Lachnospiraceae bacterium
AAGATCTCTTCCCTTCCGAACTGCTCGACAGTCCCACCCAGCAATGCTTTCCTGACGTTGCTTACAAATACAAAATTCCTGTTGTCAATCGAAGCGATTCCCCGCATCTTAAGCTCTTCTTTTACGGAATCTCTGAGTACAATGCCATCCGGATCGTACTTGGAATTGCAGTGTGTAAGCGCAATAGTCACATGATTCTTTTCGCGCAGCAGCTCCTCCATTATATCAATTTCGAAATCTTCGACACGCGCGGATTTGGCATTCAGGCAGAAGATAATTGTGTTGAACCAGTCGCTGATCTTCTCAGCATCGTGACGTTCAATCTCTTTAAAAATCGTATTCTTCCACTCCTCTGCCTTCTGCACGCTCGGCTCCAACCCCCAGGTGTCATAAATATGCATCTCAAAGTGATCGTCATATTTATATGTGAAATCTTTGATCTCCATCTTCGTGACCGGAGCGCCTACGCCGACCTTCTGCAATTCTCTTCCGAACATATAATTCAGAAGTGAGCTTTTTCCGACGCCGGATTTGCCGATAATTAATACATTTGTACTGTCTTTATTAATACCTGTGTTCAAAAAATCAAGCCTCCGCGTTCCTGCCTTTTTTCACAGCAATGCTCGCAATTTCCTTAATTTTGAATTCACTCCTGTGCGCATTTACATATCTGTACGCTTCTCTTAGTCTGTCACTGTTCATGAATTGGACAAACGGAATATTCTCCGCTCCATTATTATCCACACACGCTGCCAGATACTGCTCACATACAATAGCGATTGCAAATCCCAATGCCGCCGTCACACTGGACGCAACCGTCGTGTTTACAGTCGCACTAATAACATTTCCTGCCAGCGGAATTACTTTTACAAGGCTGGATGCAAGCGTTCTTCCGAGAACCGTTACCGCCGAGGTTCCCAGTAGATCCGCCATCATTTTCTGCTTTTCTGTATGAATTCCATATCCGTTTACAATTTCAAATGACATCCTCACCTGCAGTGCCATCAGCGGAACCGAATCCGTAAACGGCACATTGATAAAGGAAGTTGCTACCACCGTGCCGGCTGCTAGTGCCGCATATTTGGGAATAACTTTTCCCGAAATATACTTTCGCTTCAGCTGCAATGATTTCTTTATGGCCGGAACAAATCCCGCTTTCAGGGATTCATCCAGATGCATAAAGGCCCATTCCGTTATCTCTGCTTTCTGTACATATCGTAGTTTTATTTCTTCATCCCAGCCGGCGGTCTTTTCATCGCACGCGTAAGTAAAGATTGAGATATCCGGTATCTTATCTAAAACAGCATCTTTCAGATAACGGATCCCCTCTTCATCCACACAGTCCACCTTTGTAAGTATGACCATGACGGGAATCGAATATTTCTTTCGAATTTCAAGAATCATCTTTTCATCAGCTTCAAAGAACCGGTTATTTGCCGCCGCAACGCAATACCAGACCTCATGGATATGGCCGGACATATCCTCCGGATTCTCCCTGACCTTCTTTTCTATGACGCCCAACACGTCTTTCATAAATTTGTTTTCATCAGCTCCGATGTTATAACCCTGGCTGTCGTACAGGGTAATATTTGCATCTTCAGGGCTGTAAGCGTGGATACCGACGGTCTTGGACCTTCCCTGATTTCCTATTTCCGGTCCTTCGGCCTCGCCCATCCGGAACAAGTCTCTGATCAGCGTACTTTTCCCTACCCCCGTAGCGCCGCATATAAGAATATTCGGTTTTATGACCTCACTCTGTACCTTTTCGAAAGCGTCATCGAAATCAAAATTTTCATAATCGAATCTGTCCATTTTCCCCTCCCTGTTTCCAAGACGATCTATGTACTCAGGTAGTATAAGTTCTCCGTTCCTAAAATATGGGCCTAATTGCGCGGTCGCGGCCTGTTCACCGTTATTGATCCAGTCATCGGTCATGTCCTTTGAGATACGGATCGTATCAATGACCTGCCTGGCATGAAGCGTGGGATATACATGGTATAAAATTGTGTTTTCCACCGTCTCTATTGCCGCCTGATTCTCTGCGCGTTCCGTAAGATGCACGACGATCAGTTTCTTGAACCCGCTCTTTACCAGAGGCATATACGGTGTATTGTCTCTGCAGCCGCCATCCCTGTACAGAAAATGATGAATGCTGATCGGATCATACACAAGCGGCAACGCCGCCGATGCCATTACAATTCTCTCAACATCCCAGGAATTTCTATAGTTAAGGCAGTAGTAATCAGCATTATGAAATTGCCCTATGACGAGCTCTGCAGGCGGTTCCGTCTGCGTCTGAAGGCTCTGCCTTGCCAGACAGGAAAAAACAATTCTTTGCGCAGGAATCTTTCTTTCAAGCACCCGCCTTACAATTTCGGAAAGCTTTTTCTGATTGAAAACGGCACCGCCTGACATTGTGGTCAGTTCCCTGGCTATCATCGGTGCATTAGCATATCTTACAGCGGCGCCTGCCATAATTTGCATAAGAGACTCTGCACCTTTTCTAAGAGTTTCCCAGTTCACGGGTGTCAGGTCATCCTGCGTGATCGACATCCATATATCTTCAGCCTCCCAAAGAGTGGTGCAGGAAAACAATACGCTGTTCAGTGCACCGACTGATGTGCCGGAAATGCCTGTTATTCTATGAATTAGACCGGTTCTTGCAAGCCATCTCCAGACTCCTATCTCGAAGGCACCTTTTGCCCCTCCGCCGGAGAGGACCAGGCCGTATTCTCTATCTGTAATACGTTCAAGGGTCCGTTCCCTGATCACCATGTTTAAAAGAAGGCCCACAATCCCAACAGAGTCTCCCTTCAGCCGGACAATATCATTCTCATCACACAAAATGCACAGATGATCGTATCTGTGATCGCAGAAAGTCCACTCATTGGAGAGTTTATAGCATGTATAAAACCCGCTCTGATAATCCGGGTCACTGCCGAGCATAACAGCCTTTGCCTTTTCCGGCGCCGCATCCCGACCCGGACCGGAGTTCCAATACAGGCAAAACTCTTCCAGCTGCTTTCCGGAGAGTATATTCAGATTGGAAATGTCGCGTTCTTTGATCATGATTTTATCCTTTAAAGAACTTCGGCTCCTGATCTTCCTCAGCATTCTCTTCTACCGGGACGAACATATCATCCGGCTGCTTGCAGCGCGGGCATATGTCAATATCCCTGATGCTCTTTCCCTCTTTTTCTTCG
>CACZNZ010000398.1 GCA_902782625.1 uncultured Lachnospiraceae bacterium
GTCCTCACTGCGGCGAAAAAATTGATTGGTGATTCCAGTTTATCCCCTTTCTTCCCCTTTACCCACGGTAGTAAAACACCCCCGATTTTACTACCATTTGACTACCATTGACGGCATTGACTTGTCACATTTTGCCATATTTTGCTTTTTCCATGACAGAGTCACAGATTATTAACGACTTTTTCTGCCCGGCAAATCGCGGTAAAACGCGGCAGAACACGGCTTTTCAGGAGGCTGATCGCATTTGACAAATGTGTGCCACGGCAGGAGTTTTTACAAGCGATCAGGTCACAATTAAGTGCGCCAGACCGCGGCAAACTGCGGCAACCGCAGGGATCGACTGCTACCGTTTTACTACCGTTCAATGGACTGAAAAACAATTTTGTAAAAATATTGCTGCTTTGGAGCATATGTCGTCTAACTCGGAAAAAGGTATTGAATTCTATTCTTAGTTTAATGGTGTTCTCCTCTTAAAAACCAATTGAATTCATCAGATGTTTAGAGTAAAATAAAAATACAGGAACTATTAAGTAAGCAGTGTTCCCATATTTATGGTAATAATCTGCTCTTTTTATTTCTGCTATAACAAAAAACGAGGAGAGTAAACATGAATCTGATAATTCAGAAAGACTATGACAGAATGTGTGAATGGGCCGCAGAACACATCATTTCTAAAATCAATGGGAATAAGGAAGATCGTCCTTTTGTTCTTGGTCTGCCGACAGGTTCCACACCACTTGGTGTGTACAAAAGACTGATAGAAGCAAATAAAGCCGGAAGAGTATCTTTCAAAAATGTGGTCACCTTTAATATGGACGAGTATGTCGGGCTTCCTCATGAACATGACCAGAGCTACTGGTATTTCATGCATGATAATTTCTTTAATCAAATTGATATTCTGCCAGAAAACATCAACATTCTGAACGGGATGGCTGAGGATCTGGAAGCGGAATGCATTGCTTATGAGGAAAAGATTGCTTCTTATGGCGGCATTGATCTATTCATGGGTGGTTCTGGTGTTGATGGCCACATCGCTTTTAATGAACCTTATACTTCTCTGAATTCCCGTACTGGTATCAGAGCTCTGACTGAAGATACGAGAATTGTCAACTCCCGCTTCTTTGGCTATAATCCGGAAAATGTACCGGCTACTGCTCTGTCCGTTGGCGTCGGTACCGTGTGCGATTCAAAAGAAGTTCTGATCCTGGTTAACGGTCATAACAAGGCAAGAGCTCTTGCTAATGTTGTCGAAGGCGGAGTCAGCTCAAAGTGGACGCTTTCTGCACTGCAGCTTCACAACAATGCATATATTGCCTGTGATGAGTCAGCTTGCGGAGAACTGAAAGTTGATACTTATCGCTATTTCAAGGATGTTTTTGCTAAAGAGATTCTATAAACATATACATTTGCAAAAAAACAGACCTGCATTTTTCAGCAGGTCTATTTTCTTATTATTTTCTATCTGTCCACACATTTTTCCTCTAAAGATCTTGGTCGGTTTCTAATAATCAATCTTTCTCAGTTGTTCTAAAGCACGGGGACCTTTTGTATTGCAGGTGTCCTTTTTGCTCGTTATAGATTCTTTTCTTTCCAGTTCATTTATACACGCCGGTAAATCCCTTATGCATTCGATAATCCCATCCGGATGAATAGGTCTGCCGAAGCCGTATTTTGCCCAGATAAACGGTATTCCTGCATATCGGGAAGATTTTTCGTCCCCTTCCGTGTCGCCAACATAAACCGCATTTCTGATGCCATTTCTATTCATAAGGATCTTTATGTTTTCTCCTTTGCTTTTTTCTGTCCGGCCTGACATTTCAATGTCACGAAAATATGCTTTCATGCCATGCGCATGTAAAAAAGCGGGAACATATCCATCCTGGCAGTTGCTGACAATATAGAGGTTGTATTGTTTACTTATAGAAGGAATTACTTCCTGCACTCCCTCATAGAGGACAGCTCCATTTAATTCTAAATAGGTGACTTCTGCCTCACTGAGTTCGTCTGTGATGCGCCTTCGCAGTTCAATCGAGAACTCCGGAAATAGTGCGTCTCCGATCTCTTCCATCGTTTTTCCTGTTCCCATCAAATCGGCAGCATTTTCCTGTGTTATACGGAGTTTCACTTCTTTATGTTTTTCGAAAACAGCATTCCATATGTACGGAGCGCAACCCGTTGCGTCCCATAGAGTTCCGTCAAGATCAAAAATAATAGAATCAATCATATTGCTTCCTATGTTCATCAAAATAATAAAAAAGTCTCTGCTTCTTTTACAACATAAAGGAGCAGGGA
>CACZNZ010000399.1 GCA_902782625.1 uncultured Lachnospiraceae bacterium
GGACACCGGAAACAAAACAGACTGCGCTTGTTTCCTGGGACGGTATGACTGATGCAGGCTATGATCTGGCTACAACTGATTCTGTAGAAGATGCAGTTATTGCAAAGGCAACATATGAGGAATTTCGCCATCGTATGGACGAGGAGGACCCGAGAATCGCACAGGCTTTTGAGGCAAAGGAGCTTCTCGGGGACCCTGTAAAGCAGATTGCAAAGGACCTTGGAGTATCAGAACCTCGAGTTTACCAGCTGATCTCCCGTGCAAAAGCAATAGGCAGAGAATATCGGAATGAACCTTTAGATGTATAATAGGGTAGATAATGACAGCGTTGACCTGAATACTTTTAATAGAAAGTTATGATCGTGTTTGCTATTAATAGGCAAGAAGAAAAAATACTAAACGAGCCAGGCAAAACTCTCCAAAAAGGAAGGTCCTGTCTATTTATATAACCAAAAAGAAAAAATGAGAATGCAGGTAAATGGATGGACTATAAGAAGATAATTATATTCTTAGAACATACAATTACATGCATTGCGCGCATTAAATGCTAAACAAGATTATACATATTATGTCGTGGAGATAGCTGAAGTGATTGACTTAACAGAGTAGCGCCTTTGTTATCACCTTGGTCAAGTAAAGAAGATTGGAAAAGAGAATAAAATATAATATAATTGCATTTGACCATGAAATAATGTCTGTATAAAAGATTTGTATCATGATAATAGTTAAAGAGGAGGACGGTATATGAAAAAACGTATTTCGGCAGTTATCGTACTTTTGTTGCTAGTGGGTATGTTATCTGCCTGTGGAGGCTCTGCAGGGACAACGACCCAACAATCAGCCCAGGGTTCTGTGGAAGAAAAGGCAGAGAAGGTTACAGCACCGAAAGATATTACGGAGGCTGATATTATTGGAAGATGGATCTGCACTGCTACAAAAGAGATTTTGGTATTTAAAGAAGGTGGGGCGGTGGAGTACATACAGAGTAATGGATTTACTGCGTCTACTGGAACTGGAGTTACGGTAAAAAATAATACAGTATCCACATCTGTTCTTGGCACAAATATTGATTCTGACCATATGCTTGAATATGATGGTTCAGGCGAAATCCCAAAACTGAAAGCTGATAATGTGGAATTCATCAAGGAAACCGACTACTATGCCGGACTTGAGAAATTCTCCCTTGGAGACACGTTTTCTACAGATTCTGCAGACGCGACTGTAAAGTCACTTGATTTCATAAGCGGTGGAGAAATAATTAATTATCTGGAAAACAATGCAAGACATTGTGTTAGATATATGGAAGCTGACAAGACTTATGCTGCTATTGAAATTGATATATCTAATTTATCAAAACAAGAATTTCAGACGGCGAATACAGTTTTTGTGGTTTTAGACTATAATAATGGATTCCAGTTTTCGACAGTGGGAGATGAAAATTGCCTGTTAGTAGATAATGAGAATTCAGATGCAATATGTGCTTCTTCCAATAATGGCAGCAATGGAATCTCTATAAGCGATGTGACAATTAGTCCGTTAGATACCAGATCATATACACTATATATTCCTTGTGCGGATAAGGTTGCGGAAGATGAGAATGCAACATATGTTTTATATGTGACTTTGCCAACAGAAAACGGTATCAAGGAGTTTGCGGTTGGTGTAAAATGATATTAAGGACCATGATTCATATAATTGATGGTTTAGATACAACGCATTCTGAATTGTAAAAAAAGATGCTGGGAACACGCAGTTGTTCTCAGCATCTTTTTTTAATCCTTTTTGTAAAAGTCACACTCATATCCGTCAGCCCGCAGGAGCAGGCCAGGGATCCATGGTGGTGTTTTTCCCATCAGATCACAAACCGTCTGCAGGGATACTTCCGGGGTTGTTTCAATGATCAGTTCGTCATGTACGTGCCCGACGATGAAGTGGTCCGCGAGGGTCCGCATGGCATATGCCAGGATATCACGGCTTATCGCCTGGACAATATTCTCTACGAACTTTGGCCCGTAACTCTCTATCCGACTCCATTTCTTTTTTGCGTCAATGCCCATGTATGTGACGGACTCGCCGCCGAACTTGTTCTCACTGATTCGCGGTTTTACGTAAGCCATGCGTCTGCCAGAAGGAAGCTCGATAAAGAGCATGCCGGCTTGCCAGAAGAATATTACATCACCGACACGAGCCGAAGTACGCTGTTTGATTACTGATTTGACAGCGGAGTCGACTTGCCACCAGTATTCTACGATCCGAGGATTTGACTTCCTCCACATGTCGACCAGCGGCTGCAGCTCTTCTTCAGGAATGCCCATGTCAGTGGCGCCCATGGCTTTCAGGGCGCCGACGCTGCCGCCATAGCCCAGGGCCAGCTCTGCGATTTTGCCTTTTTGCCGGAGATGGCTGTTTTGTCCGTGTTTCTCGACCGGGACGCCAAACATCTGTGAAGCCGATGCGCAGTAGATGTCACCGTTGTTACGGAATACTTCTGATCGCCAGGTCTCCCTGGCAAGGTGAGAAAGCACCCTGGCTTCGATTGCAGAGAAGTCACTGACGATGAATTTATA
>CACZNZ010000400.1 GCA_902782625.1 uncultured Lachnospiraceae bacterium
AATGACGATTCCTGATAAACCTAAAAGCCGGAATCAGAAATTCGTTTCTGCCAGAAAAGAATAAGATACCAGATTGAATGGTGATTGCTTATGAAGCCCAAAATGTAGTTCTACTTTTGCTATTATCTAAGGTTTAATAGAATCTTCTTGTTATAATGGTAATTATCACTTTGCAACTGACCAAAGCGTAAACGTCATCTGGTCAACTGGATTAAACGAAGGAACGGGGGAGAGGTATCGATGATAAAGCTTCAGACCAGCCTTATCTGGCCGGGGTGCGCACAAGGAAAATATAGCGTTAAAGCCAAGGGCTTCATTCTCGCCATCCTGCGATGGGGAAACGAAAATGTGCCGCTGACCGACTGGGGACCGTTTGCTTATGTTCCAATTGATCCGGCTGGAAATGGCCTGTTTTCCTTCTCCGGTATGCGAGGCATCCCCAGGGAGGCTACGCAGGTCTGGGCAAGATGCTACGCTGCAGACTTCAGCTTTTATAAGGATGTATCTGTTGATATACCGGAAAAATTCTTGAATACTACGGAGATCATAGCTGCTTCCCATCGTTTCTCCGTCCTGACAGACATGCATTTGGCTTCCAAACCATGGAAGATTAAGCATGCTTTGAAAGCTACCGAGAGCGATATCGTTTTTCTCCTTGGAGATTCGACAAATGACGGATTGACAGGGCAATTTGCACAGTTTTTGGAGTGTATTGAAGACGCTGTTCCGGAGAAGACTGTCCTATCAGTGCCTGGAAACCATGACATCACACATCCTCGTTTTATGGGGAAGGAAATAGACGGTATCGTCGGTTATTCAGTTTTTCATAGAATATTATTGGAAAAAGCAACCCAAATGGGCCGTGTCTTTTCATACGATCCAGGTAGTCTTGCATGGGCCTTACAGATTGATGATCTGGATTTGATAGGGCTGCAGTGTGTTGTCAGCGGACGAAAATTTCAGTTTCCAGAAAGTAATCAGATTGATTGGCTGGAACAGCATTTGTCGTCCACGCCTGCTTCCTGGCACATTATTCTCTGCCACGCTCCCCTTCTGGCACACAACCCGAACAGGAATATTGGCGCACCATATCTGGATAAGAATAAGCGAATACAGGATATAGTGGATCGGTACGAAAGAATCATCTTCCTGTCTGGGCACACACATGTATCGCCCAATGTTATGTCTGGCAACGGTGAGTATGACAAGGAGCGCCAGAACATCTACCTTGATTGCGGCAGTGTGGTAGCCACAGATACGTCAGGAGAACACGGGCTTATGTCTCGGGATTGGAAAGATGGCGTTAAGACAGAACTGATTGTGTCAAAAGATGCCGTGGAAATCTGCATGAGTTCTATCGATTCTGGAATGAAGTTCCCACGGGGATATTATAGATTTATCCTGTCTACAGGTGGTGCGGGCTGAAAAGGTAATGGAGAATCAAAGTGTGATCCGACAGCCGATTGTCCGGAACGGCCTCCAGGCTACTGTCGGATATACGCCAGATGTCTGGAAGACCTGGCAATAGAAGTACAAGGAGATTTCACGCGGCGATGGACATGAGACGATTGAAAAAATCGAATATGGCTCTGCATCAGCTATCAGGACTTCTCTGGATACGGAAACAGTCAGGGAGCTATCGGAGCGGTTCATAGCTTTTGAAACGGAGACGACAGGCTTGGATCCAGAGAACGACTCCATCGTGGAACTTGGCGCAGTCGTGTTTGAGAAAGGCATCCTCACGGCATCCTTTCAAAGCTATGTGAATCCGGGAATCAGTATTTCGGCGGAAGTGTCTGCGCTGAATCACATCCGGCGCATCCCATGAACGCGACCGGACTCTGCGAAAAGATGCAGTCCCGCTATGAGTACTCTTATAACCGAAAAACAATCTCACCCTGGAAGGAGAAAACCACCTGGTCGGAGTCGTGATCGACCGATTTGGTACGGTTGTGATGATCCATCCTCAGGATGAGGAGCATTTCCATGCCGGCGTAACGGTAACGGTGAGTCCGCATTTCTTCGGATGGCTTGCCGGGATCGGGAAAGGGACGCGCATCAGCTGGCCGGAGGATGTGCGGGAGGCATATAAGCAGTATCTGCAG
>CACZNZ010000401.1 GCA_902782625.1 uncultured Lachnospiraceae bacterium
AGGGTTGATCAGGGGAAGTGCAGCAGCAAGAAGCACAGAAACAATGGTTATGCAGAAAGCGCTTTGAATTCTTGATTTCTTCATTTCACACCTCTTATCTGTCTGTATGGAATCTCAGCTGTATCCTTTTTCCCCATTGGGATCATAAACACCATAATAATCATTGATGAGACTTTTGATGCTCCCTTTCAGTTCCTCATCGGGATCTTCCTCTTCCCTGTAACGAAGCAGGATCTGGCCCTGGCCTTCCTCGCTTTCAAGCTCCAGAACACATAATTCATCGCTGATCTCGCTGAAATAGATGACGGATGATGCCCCAAATTCATCTGTCAATCGGTATTTCTGCATATTAAATGTATAGTCTTCGTATGCAAAAGATCTTTCTCCCTCCATGCTTTCAAGAGTCCCAAGCTGCATTTTCATGTCTTCGCCCATTTTGAGGAAACCACCGTTTTCTCCGCTGCTATCCAGGAAAAACAGATATGCGGCAGACCCATAATCATCAACCAGCACCGCCCACATACGGTCGATTCTGCCTGCAGCCCGGTCTGACCACATTCTTCTTTCTTCTCCATTCCCGCAGGCGATGCTCTCCGGCTCCGTATTTGTCTCGGAGAGTTCGTCTGACTGTGAAGCGGCCGATGATTTCTTCTTGCTGCCTTCGGGGTAAAACTCCACGTTTTCGAATGGCAATTCAGAAGTGGCCATAAAAACTGTCTTTTCCCCCGGCCGGAGAACTGGTTTATCAATATCGGAAAACCATCCGAAATCCAGTATTCTTCCTTCCTCATCATAAAACAGTACCGTCATCCCCCAAAACTCGGCTGAGGCGGAACCTTGGTTTTCAAGATATCCTGTAACGCTCACACTGTCTCTCCCGGACTCAGAAACATGAAGTTCTCCGGCAAGACTCTCATGTTTCAAGTCTTCCTCATAGCTCAGTGAATACTGTACATGGCTGTCCTTCCCGATGTTGGGGAACCAGAATACCCCGGCACGTGTCTCCCCAGGCCCCAGAGTATCCATCTGAAACCTGTCAGCACCTGTACGCCTGTCCACATCAGCAACAGTAATGGCAACTCCCTGAATATTCACTGTTTTTCCGGTTTTATTTGTAATAAGCAGAGCAAGCCCCTGATCTTCAAAATCCGGAGATAGTTCCTTCTCTTCTATAGTGAAGGCTTGTTCTGGTGACAGACGATCCGGCTTTGATTCGGATGCGGTCTGATCCGGCTTCAAGGCGAAAATATAATATTCCACCGTCTCATATTCCACGTCGGAGCTGATCTGCACCCAATCCTGCTTCCCAACAGGAACAGCACCTGTAACATCTCCCGCCTGAACAATGCCTCCGGACACCAGCTCCTTATTCCGGTCAAAAAACAGGGCACAGACTTGTACGCTTTCCGCTGCCTCTGTTCCTTTGTTCTCTAATGTCAGGACAATATTCCTGGGATTTCGGTCCTCTCTGACGGACAGCTCTTCGACAGCTGATTCACGAATATCTTCTGTTGAATCTATCTGAACATCTATGTGATCAATATAATCATCTGTTAAAAAAAACAAACCTAAAACAAACTTCTTGTGCGGGCCAATAACATAAGAAGAGGAAGTGTCTGTCTCCAGCAGAGAACCGTTCCGGCCTATGGCGTTTCCTTTGATTCTGACATTCAAAATGTCTGTAGTGAGGTTCTCCAGAACATAATAGGCCTCCGCATACCCGTCTTCCCGCAGAATATACTCCCTGACATTGAATTTCCTGCTGCTGTCCGCATTTCCGGGAACCAATGTGGAAAACAAGGAGCCAAAATCGTCCGAATCGGGAATCTGTATTTCCTGAATTATTTCTTCAAACGACTCATTCATGGGAATCAGTCCTGACAGATCTCCAAACAGGCTGCAGCCGGTAAGAAATGCAGTGCATACGAATACCAAGGCAGTGCAAAATATTTTTTTCATAGTTCTCCCCGTGCTTTCAGGAAAATCCAGATCTCAAACTCCTGATATCCTTCTTTAAACGGACGCGCAGCCGTCAGTTTTACTGCTTCACCCGTCTCGTACCAGGACAGTTTCTCCAGCAATTCGCCCAGGTCATTCACAGCCATTCCATTCAAATGCGTGATGACATCATTTTCCTGCAATCCGGAGCCATCGGCCGCGCCTCCTTCCAGAATGCGGCAGACATATACACCTGAAGGAACAAAAAAGAACTCTGAGGCAAGCACCCCCACACTCTGCCCCTCAATTCCGATATATCCTCTCAGCTCTTTTGGAACTTGCTTCCTCTGGGCAGAAAGTGTGCTGATCAAATCGCGGATAGAGGAGATGGGGATTGCATATCCCATTCCTTCCACGCTTTCCTCTACCTTTTTCGACTCATTAATTCCGATCAGCTTGCCTTGCAGATCAAACAGAGCGCCTCCGGAATTTCCGGGATTGATGGCGGCATCTGTCTGTATCAGATTCCTGATTTCTGATACCCTCCCTGTTTCGGCATTCTGAAACTGCATAGTCCTGTTCAGCGCGCTGATATATCCGACCGTGACAGATGGACCATAACCGAGAGCATTTCCAATCGCTACGACACTCTGTCCAACCTTCAGCAGATCTGAATTTCCAATTTCCGCGGGAGCGATATTGTGCCGGATGCCGTCTTCCAGTTCCTCTTTATCGACAGAGATCACTGCAATATCTCTCCCGGAGTCCATCCCCAGAATTTCAGCTTCCGCTGTACTTCCGTCCGTGAACTGTACGACGATCTTTTCAGCGTTCTCAACCACGTGATGGTTTGTAACAATGAGATATTCCTGTTCTCTGTCCTCGATCAAAACGCCGCTGCCTGCACTTTCAACCTGTTTTTCGTGTTTCCGACCGTAGACATCATTATATTCAAACTGCGAGGTCACATTTATAGAAACGACAGAAGGCATCGCAATGTCCACAATGTCAGAAATATCCATTGGGGCCTCTCTGGAAACACTGACATCTGAAGCAGGAGAATGCACCGTTGTTTCCTCTGCGATACCAGATGTTTCATTCCCTCCTTCACCTGCCTTGCTTCCAATCATAAGGTCAGTCAAAGTCCCACATGACGTAAGCAGAACAAGCGTCAGAAAACACAGAGTCGGAAATATCTTTTTTCTGCCCACCCTGCATATTTCTCTCAAAAAACGCTTCGTACAAATCGCTATGTACTGTACCATTTCTATAGTCTCTCCTGAGTAAAGTTTCAGCAGTAAATTAACACCTTAATCCCACTGTATCTTTGTCAGAGATGTGATATATCCTGGAATACCGCAATTCTTTCCTCGGTTGTTGACACAATATCTCCTTTCCGGTTCTTTCAACCGTATCCTTTGCCATCCTTACAGTTTCTGATACCCGGTGCCTGATCAATTATCCTTATGCTTACTTGCCGGCATCATCAATCCCCCGGCTAACATCAGCAGACACCCGATAAGATAGGTATAAAAACCTATGTCCAAATGAACCAAATGTCCTACCTCGTCAGAAGATACTTCACCCGCTGCATACAGAAGAAAAGCACCTGTGACCAATGCACCGATAATCGTCCATACTTTATCGTTGGTTCCAAATCCGATCAGCGCAATCAGGAGTCCGATAATAATCCACCAAATAAAGGCTTTATCTGTCAATTCCATAAAATCAAAAAATGTGAAATTGACAACTGCAAAGAAAGTGATGTTTGCCAGAGGGAGGAAAAGTGAAATAACAACTGCTGCGATTCCCAGAATCGAAAGGGTTCTGCCCGTCTGGTTTTCACTTTCCGCATGTTTTGCATCCCCCTCCGGATGACTTGCAGCCGGGACGTTTGATGCCGCAGACGTTCTGGTTGGAGAAGAATTCCTTTTCACAACAGGTTCAAAAGCCTGACCGCATTTTTCGCAGAATAGTGCTCCCGGATTCCCTTTTGCTCCACACCTGGGACAATAACGGATTACTTCAATTTCTCCTGTGAAGGCAGGGCTGTTCTCAACCGCTTCCTTAAAGCCCGGATGCCTGTTGTAATAATCCTCAACGGTCTGATCAAGATCTTCCTGAAGTGCAGAAACAGTGCCCCTCAGGAAGCCTGACCGTTCAATGGCCTCATGGCTGGCAATATATGCATCAGCAAAAATCTTTGGATCCGCTTCTTTCGCAATCATCAAAGCAGACAGTTTATTATGAACAGAAATCTTTTTAAAACAATTCTCGCAAAGCGGATGCGAATTATTTCTGATATAGACCGGGGTTTCAAAAGCCCCAAATTCTTTTCCGCATACACAGCATTTGTTTGCCATATTTCC
>CACZNZ010000402.1 GCA_902782625.1 uncultured Lachnospiraceae bacterium
ATGTGGATGCAGCGGCAAAAGAGGCTGGCAAGATAGGCATTATCTCGATCGGATGGGATCCGGGTATGTTCTCTTTGCTCAGGATGGTTTCTGATGCGGTACTCCCCGAAGGAAAACACTATACATTCTGGGGCAGAGGAGTCAGCCAGGGCCATTCCGATGCCATCAGAAGAATCCCCGGTGTCAAAGATGCCAGACAGTATACGATACCGGTAGAAGAATCTGTAGATCGGGTAAGAAACGGTGAAACACCGGAATTCACGATCCGCGAGCAGCATACCAGAGAATGTTTTGTCGTGCCGGAAGAAGGCGCAGATCTTACGGCCATCGAAGAGCAGATCAAGACAATGCCGAACTATTTCTCAGACTACGATACAACCGTACATTTCATCAGTGAAGAGGAACTGAAAGCCAATCACAGCGGTCTGCCCCATGGCGGATTTGTGATCAGGAGCGGCGTGACAGGATGGAATAAAGAGAACAGACATCTGATTGAATACAATCTGAAGCTCGATTCTAATCCGGAGTTTACAGGGAGTGTGCTGGTAGCTTATGCCCGCGCTGCCTATCGTCTTGCCCAGGAAGGGCAGACTGGAGCAAAGACAATATTTGATATTGCTCCACGGTATCTCAGTGCGAAAACGGATGAAGATTTAAGGGCACATTTGTTATAATATTTCATTGACATTGTAAGGATTGTAGAGTAAAATTTAAGAAAATGTTAAGAAAAGGAGGAATAGGTTATGGTAGGCATTGTTCTTGCTACGCATGGAGATTTTGCGACAGGTATTCACATGTCAGGATCCATGCTTTTTGGCGATCAGCCGAATGTAGCAGCGGTTACATTGCAGCCGAGTGACGGTCCGGATGCGTTGCGTGCCAGGATTGAAGAGGCGATTGCTTCTTTTGAGGATCAGGATCAGGTTCTGATTCTGGTAGATCTTTGGGGCGGAACACCATTCAACCAGTCCAACAATCTGATTGCAGGTCATGAGGATTCCTGGGCGATTGTTGCCGGTCTGAATCTTCCGATGCTTATTGATGCATATGCATCCCGTATGACGATGGAGTCTGCACATGAGATTGCAGTTCAGATCGTCGGAAGCGCAAGGGAAGGTGTTCGGGTTTATCCGACAGAGCTTGAGCCGAAGGAGGAAGCTCCGGCACAGGCAGAAGGAGCAGCAGCTCCGGCAGCAGCGATTCCTGAGGGAACAGTTTTAGGAGACGGCAAGATCAAATATGCTCTGGCACGTATTGATACACGTCTTCTTCATGGACAGGTTGCAACAGGATGGACGAAAGCGGTTCAGCCGGATCGTATCATTGCGGTTTCAGATGCCGTTGCAGCAGACGAACTTCGTAAGAGAATGATCATGGAGGCAGCTCCTCCAGGAGTTAAGGCCCATGTAGTTCCTATCTGGAAAATGTGTGAAGTTGCCAAAGATCCTCGTTTTGGAGATACAAAAGCGATGATTCTTTTTGAGACTCCGCAGGATGCGCTTGAAGCAATCAAGGGCGGTGTGGATATCAAGACCATCAATGTCGGCTCCATGGCACACAGCCAGGGTAAGTTCGCAGTCAACAAAGTGCTTTCTCTTGATATGAAAGACGTAGAGACCTTCGAAGAACTCAAGAAACTTGGTGTGGAATTTGACGTGCGTAAGGTTCCGAGTGATTCACAGGAAAACATGGATGCCCTTTTAGAGAAGGCAGTTGCAGGTCTGAAATAATTGTTAATGGTTAAAGAATAGAACAGGAGGAAATGGTATGAATCCTATTTCAATGGTTTTGGTTGTTCTGGTTGCCTTCCTTGCAGGTATGGAAGGTATCCTCGATGAATTCCAGTTCCATCAGCCTCTGGTAGCCTGTACCTTGATCGGTCTTGTGACAGGACATCTGACAGAGTGTATCATCCTTGGTGGAACATTACAGCTTATGGCTCTTGGCTGGGCCAATATCGGTGCGGCAGTTGCACCGGATGCAGCACTTGCATCCATCGCTTCTGCTATTATCCTTGTAGTCGGCGGACAGGGAAAAGCCGGCGTCAGCACAGCGATTGCTACTGCAATCCCGCTGGCAGTTGCAGGTCTTTTCCTGACTATGCTTGTTCGTACAATCTCTGTAGCTATCGTCCATCGTATGGACACAGCAGCAGAAGAGGCAAACTTCCGCTATGTTGAGATCTGGCAGCTGGTAGCAATCGCACTTCAGGGTCTTCGTATTGCTATCCCGGCAGCAGCACTTCTCGTTATCCCTCCGACAGCAGTTCAGAATTTCCTTGCAAGTATGCCGGCATGGCTTACCGAAGGAATGAGCATCGGTGGCGGAATGGTAGTAGCTGTTGGTTATGCGATGGTTATTAACATGATGGCAACAAAAGAAGTATGGCCGTTCTTTGCAATCGGTTTTGCGATTGCAGCAGTATCGGATCTGACACTGATCGCCCTTGGTGTAATCGGTGTTGCATTCGCTCTGATTTACCTCACTCTTTCCGAGAGTGGCGGATCTGGAAACGGTGGCTCTGCTAACACTGGAGATCCTCTCGGGGATATCCTCAACGATTATTGATCTGGGAGGAGGTAAGAATTATGGCTGAAAGCAGAATTGAATTAACCACTAAGGATCGAAGAGCGGTTTGTTTGCGGTCGACTTTCCTTCAGGGTTCCTGGAACTATGAGCGTATGCAGAATGGTGGATGGTGCTTCGCTATGATCCCTGCGATCAAGAGATTATATTCCACCAAAGAAGAACAGGCTGCAGCGTTAAAGAGACATCTTGAGTTCTTCAATACACATCCTTATGTTGCATCCCCAATCCTGGGTGTTACACTGGCTTTGGAGGAGGACCGTGCTAATGGCGCTCCTGTTGAAGATCAGGCTATTCAGGGTGTAAAAGTAGGTATGATGGGACCGTTAGCCGGTGTTGGTGATCCGGTATTCTGGTTTACCGCTCGTCCTATTCTTGGTGCGTTGGGCGCTTCCCTTGCTATGGGCGGCAGCATCCTCGGACCAATCCTTTTCTTCGTATTATGGAACATGATTCGTTACGGATTCATGTGGTATACACAGGAATTCGGATATAAAGTTGGTATGGAGATCACAAAAGACCTTTCAGGCGGTCTTCTGTCCAAAGTAACCAAGGTAGCTTCTATCCTCGGTATGTTCGTACTTGGTGCATTGGTAGAACGATGGGTAAGTATCAACTTTATTGTACCGGTATCGAAAGTAACCAGAGATGCCGGCGCTTATATCGACTGGGATAATCTTCCAAGCGGATCAGAAGGTATCCATACTGCATTGTCACAGTATGCAAGTGGTCTTTCATTAGAGAAAGAGGTTGTAACGACACTGCAGGATAACTTTGATACTTTGATTCCTGGATTTGTTCCACTGCTTCTTACAATCGGATGTATGAGAATGTTAAAGAAGAATGTTTCTCCAATCCTTATCATCATTGGACTCTTCGTTGTCGGTATCGTACTTCACCTTCCGCTTCCATTAATCGGACCGCTTCTGTAAGAATCAGATTTTAAGCATTTTATATTTTGATGAACAGCTGTGCCGGTTCGGTCTTTCCGGGCCGGCACCGTTTTTTTCTTAAAGGAGGAAGAGATGCCAAGAGAAATAACACCTGGTGCCGTGACTTCCCTGAATTCCAAAGTGGATCTCGTATGTGATGCTACAGCCTATCACAATCTTAATTCCTATGGGAAGATCATGGTGGGAAACCACGGATTTGAATTCTATAACGACAGGAACGTGCGGGATTATATTCAGATTCCCTGGGAAGAAGTAGATTATGTGATTGCTTCGGTTATGTTTGGCGGAAAACTGATTCCACGGTATGCCCTTCGTACCAGGAAAAACGGAACCTATACCTTTTCTTCCAAAAAACCGAAAGAAGTTCTAAGAGCGATCAACAAATATGTTGCCGATGATCATATGGTTCGTTCCCTGTCATTTTTCCAGGTGGCAAAAAGGAACTGGACGAATCGGTTTAAAAAGTTGAAAGGTAATTAAAACTCTCGGGAGAGGAGACAGAACATGGAGCGGGAACAGGAACTGCTGAGGAAGCAATGGCCGCAGTGGACAATTGTAGAACAACTGGGAGAAGGCTCATTTGGCAAGGTGTTTAAGATTGAGCGAGAGGATTTGAGTGGAAAGTTCTATTCGGCACTCAAGGTAATCAGTGTTCCCAGAAATGAAACAGAATACAGACATGTATTGTCCGAGATGTCCGATGAAAAAAGCGTGACGGCATATTTCAGGAGCGTTATGGAAGAAATCGTGAATGAATTTGTCATCATGGAACGGCTCAAGGGACACAGCAATATCGTCAATTATGAAGATCATGCGGTGATTCGTCATGAGAATGATCCGGGATATGATATCCTGATCCGCATGGAACTTCTGACACCTCTTTCCAAATACATTGCTTCCCATCCGATGGATGATAATGAAGTGAGCCGTATGGGTAAAGAGCTTTGTGAAGGACTTGCATTCTGTCACAGCAATAATATCATTCACAGAGACATTAAGCCGGATAATGTGTTTGTCTCAAGCTTCGGAAAGTACAAGCTTGGTGATTTTGGTATTGCGCGGACCGTTGAAAAGAGTATTTCCGCAATGTCCAAAAAAGGAACATATAATTACATGGCACCCGAAGTCTATCGCGGTATGAAATACGATAAGACGGTGGACATCTACTCTCTGGGTATTATGATGTACCGCTATCTCAATGACAACAGAGAACCTTTCCTGGAGGAAAAAATCACCTATAATTCCAAGGAGAGAGCGCTGGAACGCCGGATGAGCGGAGAAGCGATTCCCAGGCCGAAACACGGTTCGGACGATCTGGCAAGGATTGTTCTCAAAGCCTGTGCATTTCGTCCGGTTGACCGGTTTTCCTCTGCCGTAAAGATGAGAGATGCGCTGCTGAGACTGGAAAGAAAAAACAGGACAGATGATCCTACGCCGTATTTTGACAGAACTCAGTATGACGATATGACGTGTTATGATGACCAGACGATGTTTGACGACAGGACGCAGTTTGAAGATGCACGGTCATATCAGAAAGATCAGAATTACAGCGGTGGTGCGGCCGGAGGCTGGCAGGGCAGACAGCCTTCATACGGACAGGATTATCGAAAACCTCCTGAACCCCCTGTTAATCAGAAGGATTCCAATAGCAAATATCTGATTATCGTACTCAGTCTTACCGTGGTACTTGCCATATTGCTTGCGATTATTCTTCTTCATTCCATTTTTGGCGGTAGGGGAGGTCCCGACTATCCTACAACAAGTACGGAAGCTGTGACGCAGAGTACGACAACGGAAGCACCGGAAGCAACTACAGTGGTTTCTGGCTATCAGGGTGCCGTGGAGAACTGGTCGGAAACTTCTGCGGGAACTTATGTAACCAATAAGAGCTATTCACTGGAAGAAATCAGTATGTATGCTTCCCCGGATGATGCCGAAAGAAGCACTTATATTGAAGAGGCTCTGGTAGTACAGGTTTTGGGCAGTGGTCATAAAAACGGCCGCAACTGGTGCTACGTGGATTATTTCGGAAAGAAAGGATGGGTTCATGAAGATGATCTCAGATATCTTTCAGTAGATCCGTATTATTTTCAACCGGAAAACACCGTATTTGTTAACGCGCTCAATGGGGTCTATCTGCATACTGATGCCACGAAGAAATCCTCAAAGACGAAAAAAAGATATCCTTATGGGACGGAACTTCTCGTGACAGAAGTAAAGAACGGGTTTGCCCATTCTGTGATTGATGGCCAGGATGTATGGCTGGATATGAATTACGGAAACTTCTATGCAACGGAAGACTGGCAGGTAGAGATCTGTGACGGAAAGAGTAAAGAGATTAATTTGAGGAGCAAGAAATCTACAAAATCAGAAAGTCTTGCCAAGATCCCTTCTGGAACAGTACTCCATTTTTCGAAGACAGAATCCGGATGGGGCAGAACATCCTATCACGGAAAGAGCGGATGGGTACAGCTGCACCGCATGACACCATGTATGAGCAGTGGTATCTGGAGTGAAGATCAGTAGATTCCCAGGAGAGATTAATATGAAGATATATATTACAGCATTATGTTCAGTTTTGGTATGTGCTGCACTATTGTGTCTGCTCTATATCCTTGATCCCGCTCCAAAAGAGCCGGAGGAAGTTTCGGAAACAACGACAATGCAGAAAGATAATGCGACGACAAAGACACAGGTCTCAGAAACCGAGCAGGCTGAAACAGAATCTGGGCAAGTTACCAAAAAGGAAGAAATCCTCGATCCTGAGTTTATTCAGGAACAGGAGAGAATGCGGAATCTGGATCTGGTTCCACTGACGCTGCATGTTGTGGTAGGAACGATAGGCAATGCCAAAGAAGGCGGGTATGCGCAGATTTATGATTCAGAGGATGAGTCATCCGGTAAGCTTTCTAGACTGGCTTTCAACAATGCTGTTCTTAGTTCGGATGAAAAGTGTCTGCCCGGATGGAGAGCAGTGGAAGAAAGTACGGAAGAACCGGTTACCATCGGATATGTCATGGAAAATGACTCCAGAGAGGAAGAAATCACGATTGCAGATACAGGAGATCCGATACGGGACAGGATCGTACTTGGTGCTTATCAGTATCTCGGGCTGAAATTTGTGATGAATGGAGATTCTCTGACCGAAGGGACAGATTGTTCGCATTTTATTCATAACATTTACAAATTGAATGGAATAGATATACCGGATAAGCCGAAAGCTATCTTTGAGGCAGGAACCCCTGTGAAAGAGAAAAATGCCAGACCGGGTGATATCGTGTATTATGATGTCAATGACGGGTATGGACATGTAGCTCTCTATATCGGCAACGGATTTGCCATCAATGCTACGGGGCATAATGGAAAAAATTATCCCCAGGGTGGTGTGCATCTGACGAAACTCGCTTACAAGGACAGGGAGGAGTATCAAATTGTCAGTATCATCGACTAGGACGGCGAAATGGGACAATATCAAGTTTCTGATGATTCTTTTTGTAGTCACAGGGCATATTCTCAATGAACTAAAAGGATTTTCCACGACAGCCAGGATCATCTACTGTTTTATCTACCTTTTTCATATGCCGGTGTTCATTTTCCTCTCAGGGCTCTTGTCAAAAAGGATTATCCGGGAGAAAATGTATCCGCGTATTCTTTCATATGGAGTGATCTATGTCCTGATGCGGTTTTCTCAGGCTCTTGTGGAGCAAAGACCATGGAATCTGTTTTATGACAATACGCCTGCCTGGTATGCACTTGCCATCATGGCGTTTATGTTTATGACGATTCTGATTCAGGATGTGGAACCCGGATATATGATCCCTGCGGCAATACTGTTTGCCTGTATTGCAGGATACAGCGGAAAGATGGGAGACCATTATGCCTCTATGCGGATTGCCACATTCTATCCGTTTTTCCTGATGGGTTTTTGCGTACAGCCGAAAGAACTGCTGATTACACTGGAAAATAAGCTTTATAAGGTCATATCTGCGCTGCTTTTAGTATTAGCGCTTATGTTCTGTATCTGGAAAACTGATTTTGTATATCGCAATTACCGCTTTTTAAAAGGGGCGTTTTCCTACGAGAGTATGAATAAGATTGTGATCGGGAATATCGGAATTCCCTGGTTTATCGCAAAA
>CACZNZ010000403.1 GCA_902782625.1 uncultured Lachnospiraceae bacterium
TGAGAGAGACTGTCTTACGACCGTTAAGCTCCGCATTCAGGCCGTTTTGCTACGCAAAACCGGCCGTTGTACTACGCCATATGCACATTACTGTATGTAAGCTCCGACATTTCTTTCTCGATCATGATTCTAATCAGAATACGGTTGATTTTGTACTTGATTTCCACTTTAATTGACAGCTTCTTCAAAGAATGTTCGACCAATTGAAAAATGTAAGTTTTTAAAAACGGCATAATGATGTTAGATGGAATGATCTTTGACTGGGCTTTTTTATCAAAATAAATATCGTAATGAAAACTATCCCTGTTTTTTATCCTGAAGATCTCCAGGTAATGATTCAGGCAATCAGCCTCATCTTTGACATGGATCTCATCATCAGAAACGCTCCTTAAATACCTGGCCAGGTGATTAATCATTTCATATGTTTCAACAGCCTCTTCCAGATAGGCCATGTTTGAAATATCTATCAGTACATTGTAGAGAAAAAATGGATCAAACTTTTGAGTGACCGCATCCAGCTTTGATCGCAAAGAGAACATTTCTAAAGTGAGCTTATGATTTTGTTCCAGAAGCTTGTCTTTTTCCACCTGGAAATTCTGGATATTCGCCATGGATTTTTCTCCGAGCAGAGTCACGATATGGTAGATTAGCTCTGAGATATCACAGAACGTTTTAAAATCATAAAAAGGAATCTCATTATATGCTTCTATATATGAAGGATCCTGCCTGTATTTTTTCAGGTCAGTCTGAACCTGCATATGGGGGACTGATTCCGGTATATTCTTGCATCGTACCTGACCGGCGAGGAAACCTCCAAGATACCGGTGATTGATGATTATAGGAATAACAACTTCAAGCAAACCGCATGGACAGCAATAGATAAAACGTCTTTGGAGAGCAGTTGCCTGTGCCAAACCGGATGCGTCAGACAACTGACAAGAATTAGATTTGCGCATTTTTTGACAAAAAGGCTTGAAATTCACCATCTCTGAGATCGGTTTACCTGCATAATCGGAAATGACAATCCCCAGTCCGGTAACTTTTGATATAGCAGCCAGTAGTTCATCCAGTGTTTTTTCACCGAACAATTCAAGCAGTCCTACCTCATTTTCATTTTGATATATCAAACTTGTCTTATTATCCATTCCATAACCTCTACGTCGACGTACATGTTTCATAATGAAAGTGCTAATAGGTCAGTCTTGGTAAAAATTCCAAATTATTGCTTTAATATTATATAATTTGGCTTAACTATAGTAAAGGATGGTATAAAAAGTTTTTAATAATTATACAATTTTATTCTAAAAGAAAACAAAAAAGTACACCATGATATATCAGACACATTTTTGATATTTCAGACTTGCCTTCTTATTCCTTATATTTTTTCAACGCCTCTTCAAGGAAATCCTGTGCTTTTTCTCCGTCCAGCGCTGTTATGATTCTGACATTATTCTCTTTTAGTATCTTATAGGTCTCCATGATATGGGAGATGTCTGTAGATATGGTTCCCAGTTTGAAGATAACCAACACATCAAATTCATGATTCTTTACCGATTCGATCATTCTTCGATATCCCGGTCTGTCGATGGAATCATTGGGATAGGGACCCAAATCAGTATAATTTATGATCTCGCAATTCTCCCCAAAGAGCTCGACAGCTTTTGCCACACACCTTTGGGCGTCTTTTTTCAATCCTTCCAGATAATATTTATAACATCCCGGACATGCGCCACGCAGATATTGATGATTGTAAATAGCAACTTTCATTCTGTAATTACCTCCATTTTCATCTTTCCGAAAACAACAACTCCCTCGATTCCTGAAAAACAGGGTGCCATACCGTAAAAAACATGATCAGTATGACACCCCAAATAACTAATTGTCCTCAAATCATGATGAAATGTAATCTGAAAAAGATGGAATGCGGGTTTCTCGCCATATACCTTTTTCGTGGATTACCTACAGCTCATGCTCTGTTCTGTGGATGATATCATCCTGAACTTCTTTTGCAAGAGCAGTGAACATAGCACTATATCCGGCTACGCGTACTACAAGGTCTTTGTAATTCTCAGGATGAGCCTGGGCATCAAGCAATGTATCTTTGTCAATGACATTGAACTGTACATGCATACCCTTCTTATCAAAGTAAGAACGTACTAATCCGGCAAAATTAATCAGACCCTGATCTCCTTCTACAGAAGAAGGAAGGAACTTCTGATTGTACAGAGTACCATTGGAGGCAACTTCATGGTCGAGTTTCGCTACGGAGTTTGCTGCAGCGGTCGGGCCCTTGGTGTCTTTACCGGCACGAGGTGAACATCCGTCTCCAAGAGGTGTAGTGGCAAGTCTTCCGTCAGGAAGCGCTCCTACATCTTTTCCGAACAGAACATTTGCGGATACCGGATAAATACCTGCCTGGAACTGTCCTCCACGAGGATTATAGTATTTCTCTACTTCATAGCAATAGATCTGTGCACATTTTCTGGTAACATCATCAACTTCATCGATATCATTTCCATACCACTCTGTATCTCTCTCAATGATATCACGAATGCGATCATACTTATCCTGGCTGAGTGCCGGTGAGTATGAAGAAGTGGTAGATGCCTTATTGCCTAAGATCTCACCTAAGACTTTCTGGATTACTGCTTCAAGTTGATCACTGGAAACCTCCCTGCCGGTCCTGTTAATTTCAATAGCAGGTGATATTGCGGAGCATACAGGCTGTCCAAAGTTGTTATCCATCGCCTCAATCAGCTCTGCGAATGTGAAGTCTTTCTGATCGAAAACGTGCTTCTTAATGGAGTACATGGAATCGCCAACATCGCCTACGCCGAAGTACTGCGGTCCTGTATAGTTATATCTTGCGCCGCCTTCATTTACATCAAGACCTCTCTCGATACAGTCATGTACGAAGCAGGACAGGAACGGAAGCTGTGCTCTCTCGCGATGTGCAAGATCCACACAGTTATCTGCCTGGACAACATGATAAATAAAGTAATCCATCTGTTTCTTGAACGCATCATACATTTCATCCATACATGTAAACTTTGTTACATCGCCGCTCTTCGGCCCAACCTGAACGCCCTTGTTCATTCCGTTATGGATTGTGAGCTCGAGGATCTTTGCAGCATTGAAGAACGCGGAGTCATGCCAGCCATATTCTAATCCCTGTGGTTCAGGCTCTACACAGCCAATCAAACCATAGTCTCTAGCATCATGGAGGCTGATTCCTCTGTTCGTCAGAGCCGGAATGATACACTCGTCATTGTACATAGCCGGGAGACCGAGACCCAGACGGCACAGCTCGCAGCATCGGAGCAGGAACTCATCCGGCGTTCCGTTCCAGATACGTACAGAGAAAGAAGGTGCATTCATACGGATTCTGGCAACCGTATCGATCATCATGTAGGAAAGCGGATTAGTTGCATCAACACCGTCCTTGGTTTGTCCGCCGGCATTGATGTTCTGGAATACCTGGTATCCTGCAAATCCCTGGGAGGAGATATCGTCTCTTACCTTATTCAGGTCATTTAATTTCAAGAATACACAATCCAGAATCTCCTGTGCCTCATCTCTGGAGATAGTGTCTTTCTCAAGGAATGGCCACATATACTGATCAAACCGTCCCGGAGAAACTGAATGCCCGCTGGATTCACACTGCACAATAAACTGGGTAAAGATAAAGGACTGGCAGGCCTCATGGAATGTTGTCGCTCCCTGTGCGGGTACTTTATCACAGTTTGCTGCAATCTGAAGCAACTCAGCTTTTCTTGCAGCATCTGTGCAAGTTGCCGCCATCTCTCTGGCTTTATCCGCATATCTCTTTGCCCACTGAATACCAGCATTCAGCACGATCAAAGTGGCTTTCCAGAAGTGAGATTTCTTGATATAATCCGGATCATTCTTATCTGCCGTTTCGAGGGCATAAGCAATTTTCTTCATGATCTCATTATAGCCAAGACGAATTGCACTATCATAATCGATAATAACATGCCCAACACCACCAAAGAGATAATTACCTACAGTAAATACGCCCTGACCCATGGCATCCTTGGTTTCTTTGCTCATATAGGCAAGCGCAAGATCACTGACGGTCTTGTCTTTCCAGTAAGGCAGGATCTCACGGAATGTCTTCTTATCTTCTTCTGTAATAGTGAACTGATCTGCTAATCTTGTAGCAATGGTATCAAATTCAGCCATTACCCACTCATAAGAGAATTCCGGGTACAGCTGACAAGATCTGGGATTCTTTGTCAGGGAACCGACTACCAGCTCACCTTCACGAATTACAACCGGAAGATTCATCAAAACTCTTTCGAGAGCTTTTGCTCTTCGAATAATATGAGGTTCGTTCTCAGTCTCTTTATATGACTGTGTTAAATAATATGCTCTGTCTACCTCAATAGCCGGAACTGCCTGAACCAATTCGGTCCTGATTTTTTCGCATCGTTCGGAGCACCTTGTAAAGCCTTTTGCTATCATTTTTACCTCCTTTTCTAGTGCTGCTAATTCGAGGATTATAATGTTACAGGTTATGGGTTTTTTTACTGAGCCACTATAAGTATATAAAAGTCCCGGCGACCCTTCCATGATATAACAAACGGCTTTATTGATATTTCAAACTTTAAATCAGCACCCCGTTTTTTAGATATATTATAGATTATTTTGATATTTTCCAGACGGGTTTATCTATAGAAATACAGATGCTTAGGTCTAATGATTATTGGAAGTTAACACAATATAAAAAATAATTGACAACCCCTATATATGTGTTATAAAATATGTTTGTATCAAATATAAATGAAAGGGAGACACTATGGATAACAATTATAAAGAGACAATGAAGCTGGCGAATCAGCTGTGTTTCCCCCTTTATGCTGCGGCAAGGAATGTTACAGGTCTGTATACTCCCTGGCTGAAGCCTCTGGGACTGACCTACACCCAGTACATCGTTTTTCTTGTACTGTGGGAGAAAGACGGGATATCAGTGACAGAGATCGGGGCAAGGCTGATGCTCGATAACGGGACCCTTTCTCCTCTGCTGAAGAAGATGGAGAAGGCCGGTTACCTGGAAAGGTGCAGAAGCAAAGAAGATGACCGGGTAGTACTGATCACTCTGACCGACAAGGGAAGAGATCTGCAGGAGAAGGTGAAGGATGTGCCTGACAAGGTAGCCTCCTGTTTTAACCTGCCGGAAGAGAAGGCACAGCAGCTTTACAGTCTGCTCTATGAACTGCTTGCGAATCAGGGATATGGAAAATAAGGATCACAGGAAAGGAGATCAGAATGAAGACAGTATATGATTTTACAGTGAAGGATATGCAGGGTAACGATGTCAGCCTGTCTGACTACCAGGGAAAGGTTCTGCTTATTGTGAATACGGCAACGGGATGTGGTTTTACACCCCACTATGATCCGCTGGAGGATATGTATAAGGAAATGAGAGACCAGGGATTTGAGATCCTGGATTTCCCCTGCAACCAGTTTGCGAATCAGGCTCCCGGCAGCGATGAGGAGATCCATGAGTTCTGTACATTGAAGTTTGGTACGGAGTTCCCCCAGTTTGCCAAGATCGATGTCAATGGCGAGACAGCTGATCCTCTCTTTGCCTTCCTTGCAACAGAGAAGCCTTTTGAAGGTTTCGGCAGGGGGTTAAAGAATGCTGCTTTGAATAAGTTCGCTGACATGAACAACAAAGAATTCGGGGATAAAGCCTACATCAAGTGGAACTTTACCAAGTTCCTCATTGACCGGGAAGGCAATGTTGTTGCCCGGTTTGAGCCCACTGTGGATATGGATGAGGTAAA
>CACZNZ010000404.1 GCA_902782625.1 uncultured Lachnospiraceae bacterium
CATGGAACCAGATCCCGCCATACCGCCTTTTCCTGTCCTTAAGAATTCATAAACTTCTTCAGGAGAAGCATTAAGACATTTTTCCGCCTTCTTCCGTTCCTTTCCCGAAAAGCTGTCTATATTCGCTATGGAATAGGCATCTTTTTTAAACCGTTTCAAGGCCGCACCGGAAAGGGTAAATTTAATCTTCCCTTTGTTGTTTACTTTAAGCGGAAGATTGTAGATGGCATGATCTCCATTGTTTTCAAGAAGCGTGATCAAACGAAAGATCACATCATTCCGAACAGTATTTTCATCCACCTGTTTTCCTTCTTCACGGGTTCTTCTGGCTGCGATCTCTTTCGTCTTTTCCGTCCCTTCGAGCGTCACTGTGTAGGCAAGCTGGTTATAGGCAAGCAGATTGCCGTTACAGTCATAGATATTTCCTCTGGACCCTGATATCTCTATCGTCTTTTCTACTTTATAATTAAAGCTGGCCAGATGTTCATCACCCTCCAGGATCTGCAGTACGAACAGCCTGTAGATCAAGATCGCAAAAAGTGACGAAAGTATGATCCCCATCAACACGATTCGATTGGTAAATATATCTTTCAGTATCTGTCTTTTATTGTTCATGAAATACTCCAAACTCGTCGCTTTATTCAGATAAAATCTGCATTTCCAGGCTCGTATTTATCAATCCATGCATTCAGTCTTAGCAGCAGTCTGTACAAAAGAAAACCGACTGCAATGGTATATACCATCTCGGGAAGAATGATCTTCCTGAGGTAATGCAGAATCTGCAGATGTCCGTGCAGCATCCCTTCTCCCATATACATGATCAGACCATAAATCAGATCTCCCACTGCCAGGGAAATGAGCGGCAGGATATTATCATCCTGATAGTAGATCCGGTTGAAAAAACCGGCACAAAAACCGAACATCATATACAGAAAAGCGTATCCTCCGATAATCCTTCCGAAAAAAATATCCAGCAGAAGGCCACAGAAAAACCCGACCAGCATGCCATCCTTCTGTCCTCTCATCAAGGCAAGGGACACTACCAGAATCAGGAGGATATTCGGAGAAATACCAGCCATTCTGATCATATCAAATACTGATGTCTGCAGCAGAAAACAGATCAGCACTGTCGCTGCCAGTACAATTCCTTTTCTCATCATGCTCCCCTTTTATTATCTGTGTTTCAGGCAGTAAGCCAAAAAACAAAGAGCGAAAAAAGTAGTCTCACTCCTCTTTTCGCCTCATTTAGTCAGCTGTTTCCGTATCTTTAGGCACAGTCTTTAAATCCATGATCACCAGCACATCCCTCAAATGTGTAAAGTCTACAACAGGAGTAACCCGTCCGGACTTTGTCAGGTTGGTGGAATCCATGGTAATATCACTGACCGTTCCAATCAGAAGTCCCGGCAGATATCGAGAGCTGATGTGGGACGTCACCAGTTTTTCACCATTACTCATGGCAGCGTCCTTGCTGATATACTTCACCTCGATCATCCCGTTCTCCTGCATCATCTCGCTGTTTCCCTTTACGACACAGTTATCCAGTGTCTGGGCAGAACATGCACTGACTTTGGCATCGTCATCCATGATAGAACGCACCTTGGCGTAGTTCAACCCAACCTCGGTCACGATACCTACCAGTCCTGTCCCGGCAAGAACATTCATATCCGTCTTAACGCCGTCTTTCGTCCCTTTATTGATCACAAAGGTCTCGTACCAGTTTCCGTTGCCTTTGCTGATGACTCTCGCTCCGATCTTTTTATAATCTTTGTAGACTTCATCAAGAGAAACAAGCTGTGCGAGTTCCGCTGCCTCTTCGGCGTTCACCGACAGTCTCTGGTTTGCTTCAGTAAGCTGCTTGACCTGCTCGGCCAGTTCTTCATTTTCTTTTTTCAGTTCCTTCATGCTGCGGAAATCACCCAGATGATCTCCCGCCCATCCTCCTATGGTATTGATGCCATTCTGCATTGGAACAATCACAACAGCCACAATATTGGTAAACGGACGGGTCACATTCTTAAAAAGCACACTGACTGTCAAAAGCAGTCCGCAGATAACCGTAAGAATGATCAGTAGAATTTTAGGTGAGAATTCCAGCCTGCGTCGATATTTCATATCTGTCACTCCCCATTAATGGAAACTGGACTCCTGTAATGTTCCTGCAAGTCTGGCATATTCCGGATTATCCATGATCATGCCAAGACCTTTGACCACGGAAAGCTCCGGCTCTTCGACTTTCATGATAGAAAGACCTGTCTCCTGCTGAATCAGAAGGTCGAGATTGTTGATCCTCGTGGACCCTCCGGTCATGCAGATACCGTCATGCATAATATCCATAGACAGTTCCGGCGGAGTCTTCTCTAAGATAAACTTAATCGCGTCAATAATCGATGACATACTTTCTGACATGGCATCAAATATCAGATGGTTCGTTACTGTTACACGGTTGGGCAATCCGGTAATAAGATTTCTTCCCATCACATCGTGGGTCTTTTCCTCTTCTTCCCGAATTCCGCTGGCCAGCTGCATCTTCAGTCTTTCTGCACTCTTCATGCCAATCACGAGATTATGTTTTTTCTTTACTGCCTGCTGGATAGCCTCGTCAAAACGGCTTCCACCAATCTTGAGCAGTCGGCTCTGGACAATACCGCCGAGACTGATCAGGCTGATTTCCGTAGTGTCTGCACCAATATTAACGATCAGACGTCCCGTGGAATCCATCACGTCAAGCCCTGCACCCAGAGCATCTGCGATAGGCTTATCTACCAGGAAGATCTTTCTTGTCTTCAGCGATGAGCTTGCGATCAGATCAAAGAAAGCTCTTTTTTCCACATCCGTGATATCGGTTGGTACGGCAATATAGAACTCGGAATTACCATTGGCATTCAGGCCTTCTATCGCATTCTTCCCTCTGCTTCCGCGGAAATAGAGCTGGATCATGATCTGCATGGCAGTGAAATCTGCTATGACACCATTGACCATAGGCTTTCTTACACTGATATTCTTCGGCGCTTTCTCATACATGGAGTAAGCTTCGTCTCCAAGGGCCAGGGGTTCGTTCTTTTTGACCATGGCGATCATGTTTTTCTGATGCACCACAACACCTGTTCCCTTCTGGTGAATCTTGATTGAATTGGTTCCGATATCTAATCCATATATTTTCTCAGACATTCATCTGTCTCCTTTCCAACATGAAACAAATGCGGTTGGTATTTCCGCATTTGTAGTAAGTTCACAGCAGGTCATGCTCCAACATACTGTGATAGCAATGGTCACCTATAATAATATGATCCGAGAGAGTAATCCCGACCAGTTCTCCGGCCTGTTTCACCCTCTGTGTGATCACCAGATCCTCTCTGCTTGGCTCCGGACACCCCGAAGGATGATTATGAATCATCACCATGAAGGACGCATTTACACGAAGAGCCTGCATCAAAAGATTCTTTACCGGCACCGGAGCGCCGTTTGTACTGCCTTCCGACAGAGTCATCTCCCTTAACAGACGGTGCCTGTTATCGAGAAACAGTACCTTGACCACTTCTCTTTCCAGATGTCTCATCTCTTCCATAAAATAATCTGCAATGTATTCCGGAGCACAGAAATCCTGTCTGGCTGTCATACCTGATCTTGCCAGTCTTTTGGATAATTCCAGAATGCAGAGAAGCTCTGTCGCCTTGACATCTCCGATTCCGTCAAGTTCTTTCAGTTCTTCCCTCCCCAGGTGATAAAGCCCTTCGAGCCCTTTGTATACCGGACTTTTATCCAGCAGCTTCATCGCGATATCCATCGCACAGTTAGACCTGGTGCCGCAACGGATCACCACTGCCAGCAGCTCTCCGTCCGAGAGAGATGCAGGGCCGTTCATAACACATTTTTCATACGGCCGTTCCCCGGCAGGTCTTTGTTTCATCGTCATGCAATCGCCTTCCTTCCCTGCGGATTCTCCAGGCGCACGATAAAACATTCGCGATTCTCATTTTATCATAAAACAATTCTTTTGTATATAGAGGGATTGCCTGTTCTTTTAATGTATTCCAATGACAGCATCATGCCGAATCTGACATGTTCATAGGTTAGTCCCCCCTGAAAATATACCGCATAAGGATCTTTCATAGGTCCGTCTGCGCTCAGTTCAATCGAGGCTCCGGATACAAATGCCCCTGCTGCCATGATAACTTTGGCATCATATCCCGGCATATCCCAGGGTTCAGGCCTTACGTAACTGTCAACCGGTGCCGCTGCCTGAATGCCTTCACAAAAAGCTTTAAGAAGTTCAGGATCTTCAAACTTGATCTCCTGAATAATGTCGTGACGGCTCTCCTTTCCATCCGGAATCACCTCAAATCCCAGTTTCTCATAAATATTGGCTGCAAGCAGTGCGCCTTTCAATGCATTTTTTACTACCGTTGGTGCCAGGAACAGCCCCTGTGTCAGTTCTCTGGTGATCCCTAGGCTCGCGCCGACTTCTTTTCCAAGCCCCGGAGAAGTCAGCCGGTAAGCTGCCCGTTCAATACATTCCTTTGTCCCACACAGATAACCGCCAATCGATGCCAGGCCACCGCCCGGATTTTTGATCAGGGAACCAACAATCAGATCCGCCCCCACCTGGGACGGTTCTCTGATCTCCACAAATTCCCCGTAGCAATTATCGACCATGCACAAAACATCGGTCTTTCGTTCTTTGATAAAATGAATCAGGCTGCCAATCCGTTCCACGGAAAGAGTAGGTCTGTCGGCATACCCTTTAGACCGCTGGATCGTGACCATCTTTGTCCGGTCATTGAGTGCCTGTTCGATGCCTTCCCAGTCGAATTCCCCTTCCGGTGTCAGATCCACCTGTCGGTATGTAATCCCGTATTCCGCCAAAGATCCGTTACCTGGCCGTATTCCGATCACTTCTTCTAACGTATCATAGGGTTTCCCCACAGGGGAAAGCAACTCATCTCCGGGGCGCAACTGACTCATCAGCGCAAGGGAGAGTGCATGAGTTCCACAGGTAATCTGTGCACGCACGAGCGCATCCTCACATCCAAAAACTTCAGCATAGATTTTTTCCAGCGTATCCCTGCCAATATCATTGTAGCCATAGCCCGTCGTCGGTGCAAAATGTGCCTCGCTCAGATGGTGTTTCTGCATAGCATGAAGCACTTTCATCTGATTATAATGCGCAATCATATCTATTTCTTTAAATCTGTCTTTAAGCTCATTTTCAATTATATTACAAAATCGATACACTTCGCCGGAGATACCCATCTTTTGATAGCATTTCTCCAACATTGTCCAATCTGTATTCATGATTGTCTCCTGTTTGTCCGTATCATATTCGCAGATCATGGAGAATCCCTGACAGAATCTCCTGGTCTGACTGGTTTTCCTTCGAAATCCAGATAACATCCTTTTCCCGCCGGAACCATGTCATCTGCCTTTTGGCAAAATGCCTGGTATCTTTTTTGATAGCTTCCACAGTCTCTTCGAGGCTGCATTTTCCAGCAAAGTAAGGGAAGAATTCTTTATAGCCGATTCCCTGCATAGACTGCATATCTTCTGTGCAGCCTTCTCTGATCAGGTCGGACACCTCCGATTCAAGGCCTTCGTCTATCATGATATCGACTCGCTGATTGATCCTCTCATACATATGCTC
>CACZNZ010000405.1 GCA_902782625.1 uncultured Lachnospiraceae bacterium
TACCCTGTTCCGGTAAGTCCAAAGACAATCGTCTTTTCCTCACCGGTCTCGATACATTTTTTCGCTTCGTCTATCGCAACACAGATTGCGTGACTGCTTTCGGGTGCCGGAAGGATACCTTCGATTCGGGCAAATTCTTCGGCTGCCTTAAAGACTTCTGTCTGTTCGACAGCGCGGGCTTCCATCAGGCCCTGATCGTAAATCTCAGACAGTGTCGAGCTCATGCCGTGGAACCGGAGTCCTCCGGCATGGTTGGCGGATGGTATAAAACCACTTCCGAGAGTGTACATTTTTGCGAGCGGACAGATCATTCCCGTATCACAGTAATCGTAGCGATAAATGCCACGTGTTAAACTCGGGCAGGATGCGGGCTCGACAGCGATGATCTGATAGTCGGCTTCGCCTCGAACCATCTCTCCGACGAATGGAGAAATCAGGCCACCGAGGTTGGATCCTCCTCCGGCGCATCCGATGATCATATCTGGTTTAATATGATATTTATCCAGTGCAGTCTTTGTCTCAAGGCCGATTACTGTCTGATGGAGCAGAACCTGATTGAGGACGCTTCCAAGCACATAGCGATAGCCTTCTTTATGAGTTGCTGCCTCCACTGCTTCAGAGATAGCGCACCCAAGACTTCCTGTTGTTCCCGGGAATTTCTCCAGAATTTTTCTTCCGACCTGTGTTGTCTCGGATGGAGATGGTGTTACACTTGCACCATAAGTTCTCATCACTTCACGACGGAAGGGTTTTTGCTCGTAGGAGACTTTAACCATATAGACATTACAATCCAGGTCAAAATAAGAACATGCCATGGACAGTGCGGTTCCCCACTGTCCTGCTCCTGTTTCTGTAGTGACGCCTTTGAGTCCCTGCTTCTTGGCATAGTAAGCCTGTGCGATCGCTGAATTCAGCTTGTGGCTTCCGCTGGTATTGTTTCCTTCAAATTTATAATAAATCTTTGCCGGCGTCTTCAGTCTTTCTTCCAGGCAATATGCCCTGACAAGCGGTGCCGGGCGATACATCTTATAAAAATCCTGAATCTCCTGAGGGATCGGAATATATGCCGTTGTATCATCGAGTTCCTGTGCAACCAGTTCCTCACAGAAAATCGGTGTAAGATCCTCCGCTGTCATCGGCTGATAGGTCTCAGGGTTCAAAAGTGGAGCCGGTTTCTTTTTCATATCTGCCCGCACATTGTACCAGGCTTTCGGAATCTCACTCTCCTCAAGATAAATTTTATATGGAATCTTCTGCTCTTTCATATTTGGTGTCCTCCTGATTTTTTGTATTATTTTCATTCCATCATGACAAACAACACGATGTAGATTTTACTCTAGTTTTGAAATCATGTCAAATCTATCTTTCTCTTGACTTTCCAAAAAATGTGTGGCAGATTGTTAGTATAAACTAACTATGGTTCAAAATATAGGAGACATCATGTTACTGACTTTAAAAGATATACATAAATCATATGGCACAATGGAAAACCGGACAGAAGTGCTTAAAGGCATTGACCTGTCTTTGGAAGAAGGAGAGTTCTGTGTTCTTCTCGGACCTTCCGGTTCCGGAAAATCTACATTATTAAACATTGTAGGTGGAATCGACCACGCGGACAGCGGGAGTATCATCATCCACGGGGATGAAATGTCTTCCATGAAGGACCGACAGCTTACCGCCTATCGTAGAAAGCATCTGGGATACATTTTCCAGAGTTATAATCTGATACCGAATCTCACTGTCCGTGAGAACATCGAAGTCGGTGCCTACCTGGGTTCAGACCCTCTCCCTGTCGATGATCTCCTTAAGACACTTGGACTGACGGAGCATCAGCGTAAGCTTCCGAACCAGCTTTCCGGAGGGCAGCAGCAAAGGACCGCCATCGGGAGGGCTATCGTGAAGAATCCGGACATTCTTCTTTGCGACGAACCTACCGGTGCACTTGATTACAATACTTCTAAGGACATTCTTGTACTGATTGAAACTGTCAATCAAAAGTACGGCAATACAATCATCATGGTAACACACAATGACGCTTTGAAAAATATGGCTGACCGTGTCGTCACATTGCGTGACGGTCAGATACGAAAGAATTATCGAAACGAATCGAAGACAGCGGCAGCGGATCTGGAGTGGTAGCTTATGTATAATCCACTGAATAAAAGATTGCTGCGGGAACTTCGCAGCGATTTCGGAAAATATGCTGTGATCTTTCTGCTTATGGTCCTCTCCATCGGCGAGGTTTCTGGATTTCTCGTTGCAGATGGCAGCATGCTCAGGGCATATGAAGATAGTTTTGAAAAATACAATATAGAAGACGGCCATTTCACAACTTCTTCCAAATTGAACAAAGCCCAGAGAAAAGATATCGAACAGCTCGGTGTTAGCATTTACGATCTGTTTTATCGCGAGATTGCTCTTTCGAACAAGAGCAGACTCCGGGTTTACCCCAACCGGGACCAGATCAATAAAGTCTGTCTGATGAAGGGGGATTTCCCGAAAAAAAGTGGCGAGGTCTGCATTGATCGTATGTATGCCGTCAATAATCATTTGAAAATCGGTGACACATTATCTGCCGAAAGCGGAAAGCTTTCCTGGAAGGTTACCGGATTGGTGTCCCTTTCCGATTACAGTGCCTTGTTTGAAA
>CACZNZ010000406.1 GCA_902782625.1 uncultured Lachnospiraceae bacterium
ACTCGTAATAAATGACCGTATGCGTCTGTTTCTGCTCTTTATTCAGCCTGTTCTGATTGCACTGCTTTTGCGAGTGGTGGGAGATAAGGACAATATGTTCACTCTCTATGAACCGACTAATCAGATTCTGTTTACCTACAGTTGTTCGGCTATTTGGATCGGTATTTTTAATACGATCCAGGAGGTATGTAAGGAGAGGGCGATTCTGAAAAGAGAGTATATGTCCAATCTGCGGCTGTCGACCTACATTTTGTCCAAATACACCGTGCAGCTGGTGATTTCGTTTGCACAGTCCTTTATTTTTACGACACTGTTTCTGCTGCTGATGTACAATCGTAACATGCCGCTTCGGGGAATGATCGGACCATACTACCTTGAAGTGCTGATTACCACCTGGCTTACTATTTTTTCTTCGAGTGCCATGGGACTCCTTGTCTCATGCATGATGAAAAATGTGGACAGAGCGATGGCACTGAGTCCGTTCTTATTGATCGTGCAGCTCCTGTTTTCCGGTGTACTTTTTGAGAATCTCAAAGGAATCTCCAAGATGATCTCAGTGTTTACCATCAGCAGATGGTCAGTTTCCGCCCTCGGTATCATCACAAACTTGAGATCCATGAATTCTAAAGTCTTTGATTCTATCCAGGAACTGAATCTCGGAGATAAGGTCAAGCCTTCGGATTTCCCGGTGGATTCTGCAGGCAACTTTATTCATACAGGTGCCAGAATGTTTGGATGCTGGGGTATGATGAGTCTCTATATCATATTATTCGGCATGCTTTGTATCTATTTTCTGCAAAATGTTGCAAAAGACCGGTAAGGTATTCATTTATAAAGGAGGAAAGTATTATGGTTAGAAAGCCTGAATTACAGAATCGTGAAGGTCTGGGCGGAGGAAACGGTCCGGCCAGGGTGTATCACATTGTCAGAGGAGATGATCTGTGCGGCATCGGCAGAATGTATGCCAGAATCGAACTCCCACCGGGATCCAACATCGGCTGGCATCAGCACGTAGATGAGACAGAACCGTATTATATCCTGGAAGGAGAAGGGTTATTTACAGATAACGACGGGACAAAAACCAAAGTTGGTCCGGGAGATGTCTGTACAATTAAACCCGGACAGTTCCATTCGATGGAAAATCTTTCTGAGGAGAAGGATTTGGTATTCATGGCACTGATCTACAACACCAACATGACCCGTGCGGAATAAGTCAGTCTTTCAGGTGGTAAAGTGCCAGCAGCTCAATCCTGTTCTTACAGCCTGTCTTCTTGAGCAGGTTATGGATGTGGAATTTCACGGTGCTCTCTGAGATGATCAAAGACCCGGCTATCTCGGAATTCGACTGTTCTTTTAGGAGAGCGCGCAGAATATCCCTTTCACGACGGGAACACTGATAGGTGACACAGAACATTTCAAATTTTTCCTGCTCATCCTGCTTTGTTTCCTCCGGAACCGGTACGGACGAAAGATGATACAGCTGCTGATATACCTGAAAAAACAAGAATACCGTCAACACAAAGAGCGTAGAGGCTATGATCACCAGATAGGATGCCTCACCTCCAAGTGTAATGTAAATTAGTGTACCTGCTGCATCGCCTGTTCTACCTGCCAGAAGACCCAGTCCTGACAGATAGAGCAGGCTTCTTTTTTGGGCAATATCCTGAAACAGGATAACACGAAAGACTGAGAAAAAACCAAAGAAGAAATAATTCAGGCACCAGAGGAGCAGACCGGCAGCGGTTTCTCCCGATAAAACCAGCGAGATAAAAGGTACAACCAGGGAGGCAAGGCATAATACAGCCCCGTATTTACGATTTTTATCACTGATGATTCCTGCAAACACCAGACTGATTCCATAGAATACCCTGGAAAGCTCCAGGCTGATTCCCTGATGGATATCAGCTGACGGAAAGACAAATCCAAGATTTTTAACGACACTTAAAAGAATTACCATGACAAAAGCCAGCACGATCAGACCGATATAAGATGTATCCTGGTTCCCGGAACTGTTTTCTTCGTTTCCCGTACATAAAACAAGGCTTCTGTTAAAAATGATAACCGACAAAATGGAAAGAACAGCATAAAAAATCAAAGCATAGCCGGAACGCAGGAAATCTCCCGGCAAACTCAACATCCACAGCACGATGGTAGAACCTCCGTATGCAGCGCCAAATGCTGTAGCCAACTGCCTTTTTGGTGTATATTTTGCCAGATGATACAGATAAAAACCAAAGATGATTCCGCAAAGCAAGTTCATGAGAAAGCCAAAGATCAGAACAATGAACATCTGGTCAGATAAAATTGCCGGAATAAGAA
The DNA here is from genome assembly GCA_902782625.1 of uncultured Lachnospiraceae bacterium. GTDB lineage: Bacteria > Bacillota > Clostridia > Lachnospirales > Lachnospiraceae > Anaerobutyricum. The sequence goes on from CACZNZ010000406.1 coordinate 2,320, forward strand.
GAACAATATAGAAGACGTTACTTAACAGAAATCCAATCCGGTTAAAAAAATCTTCCCGATATCGCACGATTATTGCAAAGATTCCCATACCAGCAGCCTGACAGAGATAACCAAACACTTCAGAAATCATATCGCTGGCAGGAGAGAGGGAAGGGATCTCCATCAAATGATAAAGCCAGGAAAGATACCCAGCAGAAACAAGGGTAAAGCAAACGAAAATCAACAATGTCGGATATATGAAATTACGCTTATGATCCATTGCATTTCCTCCTTGTCCTGTACTATCACTTATTATAGGGATACTAACCCTTTCAATCAAGCAAAAACAAGGCAATATTGCAAAAACCTAACCCAAAACTAACCCTGAAACATGACTTACAGGTCTTGTTCGAACCTACCTAACCATCTCGAAAACCAGTAAAACATAAGTGGAAAACTTTATACGAAAGATGTAAAGGAGGTTACTATATGGAAAAAAAAGGAAAGCTTACAAAGACTTTGATATTACCATTGACGATGATTGGATTCTTCCTGATCTTTGCGTTAGTACCATCGAAGGTTCAGGCTGCAGGATTAGCAAAACCCAAACTGATCAAAAAGTCCTGTGCCTATGCCAACAATAAGGTATGCCTAAGCTGGAAGAAAGTAAAAGGTGCCAAAAAATACCAGATTTTCCGTGCTAAGGTCAATCCGAAAACTGGCAAAATCGGAAAATGGAACAAATGGACAACGACCAAAAAGCGCAGTATCAAAAAGAAAGGAAGCGGCGACTACAGATATCGCATCAGAGCCATCAGAGGGAAGAAAATAGGCAAGTGGTCTAAATCTGTTCGTATTTTTGCCGCAACAGGACAGATCACACACCTTAATTATGTGGAACCTGAAATCTTTTTTGGTGTCACCTTACATTCGGGCAGGATCGAGATGCGTGTCCTTGTCACCAACAAGACAAAATCTCCAATGGGATTCCTCGAAAGCGGATCAAGAATCCCGACACAGGGACACCTGTATGCAATTGACAAAGCATCCGGAAAAGTATTAAAAGTATGGGAAACTGAATTAGATACCGGATCAATATACGGAATAGCGAAACAGGTAAATCCAGGAAAAGCACAGTCCGTATATTTTTATTCGTTTGTGGAACCTGAAGAATGGGCAGCATACAATGGATGTAAATTCATGATCACCAATAGCTTTTATCCGAATCCCACCGTGGAGCCCATGTCTACACAGATGGCTTTAACATGCACAGGATATGCCAAAGACTCAGCAATTGCAGGAAAATAAAACATGGTTAAAAAAATCCTCTTGGATCGAAAAAGCCCGATCTAAGAGGATTTTTTATATCTGCGCAACAGAAGAGGAAACATCAACTATTCGCAAAACTCAACTTTATCGAAATGTTAATGAGGGATTATGCCATTTGATGGCCTATTTCATGTACTTTCATGAATGCCTGATAAACCATATCCGGTGCAACTTTAAACGGCTCATTCTTAGTGTGTCCGGCGGGATCTGCCGCAACTGCCGCGGCTTGCTTCAGTTTCTCCTCATCCTTTTCGGTCAGTCCTATTTCCTCCAGAGTGGTCGGCAGTCCTACACTTTTACAGAACGAAAAAACTTCTTTGATAAGTTCTGGATCCTGATCTTCAAGAATCAGCTGGCAGAGTGTTCCGAAAGCAACTTTTTCTCCGTGGTAATATGCATCCCATTCTTTGATGTGTGTAAGGCCCTTGTTTATGGCATGAGCCGATGCCAGTCCTCCACTCTCAAATCCCAGCCCTGAAAGCAATGTATTAACCTCTACGATCCGTTCAACAGCCAGACTGCATTCCTTGTTCATTGCGTCCTGTTTGGCCTGAGCCCCATACTTAATCAACGTTTTATAACAGGCTTCTGCCAAAGAGGCACCTGCGACCGTCGTATATCCTCCTGCCGGATTCTTTGAGGATGTTTTTAAACAGGCCGCTGTCTCAAATCTGGTTGCCAGCGCATCCCCCATACCGGAAACCAGTAATCTGACTGGAGCCTTGGCAATAATTTCCGCATCTACCAGCACAAGCTCCGGATTTCTGGGCAGCTGGTATGTTTTCAGGGAAACACCTTCTTCTGAATACAGAACGGCTCTTCCGGGTGTAGGTGCATCTGTCGCAGCAATGGTTGGACATACAACGGTAGGAAGCTTCAGCTTCCAGGCAACAAATTTTGCGGTATCTGTGACCTTGCCTCCACCGATGCCGACAGCATAATCACATCCCTCTTTGTCAGCAATCGCTGCCTGATTCTCTATCTCTTTTTTTGTCACCTCGCCACCGAAAGTTTTCATAACAGGATCGACACCATGATCTGTAAAACTTTTCCAGATCATATCGCCAAAACGATTCATCCCTCCCTTACTCAACAGCACAAATGGTTTTTTCCCAAATGGTGCCGTATATTCCGCGATATCCTGCAACAGTCCTTTTCCCTGAATATATTTCCCCGGGCTCACAAATACATAGCTCATAAAAAACCTCCTGTCTTATACTTATCTGATTGGGGTAAATCCTTTCTGGTCAAGATACATATTTACATCATACATATCATATAATTGATTATGAATGCATAAAATGATAGCTGCATCACGGGGATCTTTAGGATAAAGTATCCCGGCTTTTGCAATCTCCAAAGCCCTCTGAACCTCATGAAAAGCCATTTTCCCGGCAATACATAAGGCAAGGATCTTGTCTCTGGAAGGCTGGCGCAATCCACTCAGAATCTGATAACCATAAGTTCTGTCTAAAAGGCTGTTTTTTACCAGTTCCTTTTTCGTCATCCCATGATCTTTCAGATACTGTTGAAGAAAAGAATGTATTGTCATATCGTCAGAGATGTCATTCTGGATGATATAATGATCATAATCATCAAGACCCATGGATTCTAAAATCGTATGAAGTTCGTTTGTCAGTTGTTCTTTTTTTCTCATAGTGATATTATACAGTAGAATCATTATTTAGGAAAGGATAATAATCATGGATGCTTCAACAATCCTGGACCGATATGAAATATTGACCCCTCTCGTCCCTGAAACAGAAGTGTATCTGGTGATGGACCAGGAAACCGGAGAGATTCTTATAGAAAAGATTACCAGTATTTGTGATGCCGGGATTTATCAGAATTTGAAAAACAATCAATATATCGGAATTCCAAAAGTGTATCAGATAGCAGATCAGGATGCAAAGACTGTATTGATTGAGGAATACATCCATGGCAGTAATCTGATGCAGCTTGTCAAAAAGCAGGGTACATTTTCTGAAGAAGTGCTTATCTCCTATATGATAAAACTCTGTGGGATTTTACAGCAGTTCCATACCTTGTCTCCACCTGTTATACACCGGGACATAAAACCAGAGAATATCATTCTCTCCAATGAATCAGGTATTTATCTCATTGATTTTAATATTTCCCGAGAATACAAACCATCTTCAGAGCTCGATACCGTGGCTATGATCTCCTATCACTTTTCCGCCCCGGAATTATACGGGTTTGGACAGTCGGATCAGCGAAGTGATATCTACAGTATTGGGGCTACAATGCACTATCTGCTTACCGGTGGTTATCTGAAAGAGACAAAATACAGCGGTCCCCTATCTTCTATTATTACAAAATGTACGGCTTTAGATCCAGATGACCGATACCAGTCTGTGGATGAACTTAAAGAGGCGCTGTTGGGATTTACAGATTCAAAAACCAAACCCAAAACCACAGATAGTTATATGATTCCTGGCTTTCGTTCAAAACAGCCCTGGAAAATGATCCCGGCATTCATCGGATATGCTTTTATTATCTGGTTCTGCCTTACTCTGGATATTAAACCGACAGCCCCTGCACAATTTGCTGTTTTTGAGCTTTGGGCAGAAAGATTAAGTGTATTTACCTGTGTCATCTTATCAGTCTTTATACTCTGCAACTATCGGGGATGGATGGACAAAATACAGCCACTCAATAAATTAAAATCTATGCCCCTTCGCATGTTGATCAGCATAGTACTGTTAATGAGTGTTACATTCTTTGCCTTAACATTGTTTGTAAGTATTCTGATTAATCTCTCTAATTAATCCGTAGTATGCTCTGAGCATACCAATTTTAATCATACATTTGTTATAATTTCCCTGATGGGTTAACCCATCAGGTTTTTTTATACTTTTTCTATATCAGAACAAACCACCATAAAGAGGAAAGTGAGGTGCTTGTTATGAAAAAGAAACTGATGATTTTCATACTTGGAGGACTTGTGTCAGTCTGTCTTCTCTCAGGCTGTGGAGACTCCAAAACACAAGAAACAAAGTCTGAAACAACAACAGTGGAGACATCAACTGAAGCAGAAAAAGAATGGAAAACGGATATTTATCAAGGGCTTGCTTTATTGTATCCTTCCGATTGGAAAGTCGAGCCAAGCAAGGACGGCCATAGAAGGCATTACCATGCGACAGAAGAAAATTTTTTAATGGTGCAGGCAGCAAATCTTGGAAACGAATCAGTTAATCTTCAGGAAATCAGCGATGATGAAATGACACAGCTGATGAATAAATATTATGAAGGTATGACAGATACTGAGATTACAAATGAGCATCTTGAACAAAACTCG
>CACZNZ010000407.1 GCA_902782625.1 uncultured Lachnospiraceae bacterium
ATCATTTTCTCGAAATATGCAAGTACCGGTGACGGCATACTAAAAGCAATTAAGCTGATGGAAGTTGTGCTAGAGACCAAGACTAGCTTAGAAGTGTTGAGGGCTCCATTAAAGATTTATCCTCAGGTGCTGAAAAATGTCCGTGTCAAGAGTAAACCTGAGGCACAGAATGATCCTGACGTAAAAGCCGCAGTGGAAGAGACAGCCGAAAAGCTTGGCAATACCGGAAGAATTCTGGTAAGAGAAAGCGGAACGGAGCCGGTGATCCGGGTTATGGTTGAAGCAGAGAGCCATGATCTTTGTGAGGAGTATGTTGACCATGTGATTGACGTGATCCGCCAAAAAGGGCATTGCGAATCATAAATAATGTATTATAAAAAAAGCGATTCCTGAAATTCAGTCAGGAATCGCTTTTTTATGTCATAATATCAGGAAACTCTGTATTCTTCCGGGATATCTTCTTCATCCCATACGATACAGTTATATTTTTTCTGGCAGCCCATTTTGATTCCGTAACCAAGTACGTTATCAGTGGAGCGCTCCAAAGAGGTCATGATGAAATCAACAGCTTCTTTATGCTTCTCTCCTATAACATACATGTTGAAGTTCTTGGAGTATTCTCCGTTGAGTACTGTGAATTCGTCGTTCTTGAGATGTTCATCTCTCTCTGGTGCCAGTTTTCTTTTTTCCAGTATAGTCATTATATTCTGCCTCCTTGCTGACGTTGGTTTACCTGTCTATTATAGCACTATTCAAAAAGAATGCAATATGATAATCCCAATGAGAGCTGTTTACTTTGGCAGAGTGATTTCTCCGGTGATTGCAGAAGTGGCGGCAGTTGCCGGGGAGCCAAGATAGATACCAACCTTGGATGTTCCCATCCTTCCGAGGAAATTTCGATTGTTCGTAGCAAGCACTTTTTCACCGTCCGTAAGGATTCCGCCGGCACGTCCGCAGCACAGTCCGCATCCTGGCTGGGTGATAATGGCACCTGCTTTAGCAAGTGTCTCCATGTATCCGGCTTTAACTGCTTCAAGATAAATCTTGCGGCTGGCAGGGGTGACAATCAGTTTGCACGCAACATGCTTTCCTTTAAGAATAGAAGCGGCTTTTGCCAGATCTTCCAGGCGTCCGTTTGTACAGGAGCCGATAAATACCTGATTGATCGGAGTTCCTTCTACTTCCGATACGGCATGAATATTATCTACCTGAGATGGACAGGCTACGACTGGAACAAGATCCTCTGCCTGGTAAGAAAGAACCTGGCTGTAAGAAGCATCTTCGTCAGCATATAACCATGAGACATCATCAGGATTAACTCCGGAATACTCGCAGGTCTTTTCATCCGGTGCAAATAGGCAGGCTTTCGCCCCGGCTTCCACAGCCATGTTGGATATCGTCATGCGGGAAGCAACACTCATGGCATCTACAGCACTGCCGGAAAGTTCGAGCACTTTGTAGGTTGCTCCGTCCGAGCGAAGGTCACCTAAAAGACGCAGTATAACATCCTTGGACATGACATTGTCCGGTAATGTCCCATCGATTACGACTTTGATTGTTTCGGGAACCCTGATCCACATCTGACCGGTACCAAGGATGGAAGCCATCTCTGTATATCCGATGCCGGAAGAAAAGCAGCCTACACAACCGTAAGTCGTTGTATGGGAATCCGTGCCAAAGACGATATTACCCGGTTTTGCATAACCGGCTTCTGTCATCAGCTGATGACAGATACCGTCGCTGCGGTGTACATGGGTAAGACCATATTCATCCGCAAAGGCATCCCCGATTTTAAAATGTCTGACATCTTCGACCTGGCTTGTCGGAACAAGATGGTCGTAGATCAATACAACCTTATCAGTGTCCCAGATTTTCTGAAATCCCATCTCTTTAAATTTATCTGCGACAAAAGGAATGAAGATGTCGTGGATCATGACACGGTCCACATCTACCGTAACAATCTGTCCGGGACGGACATCTTCCTTTCCGGTGTTTTTCGCTATGATTTTTTCAATTAATGTCTTACCCATGCTCAATCCTCCGTGATGATTCCGTTGCGGCGCTGCATTGCTTTGACCAGTCCGCCGGCATTGATGATGTCCATCAGATTCTGTGGCAGGGATTCGATAGGATAGGAAGCATCTTTCCAGATCAGCTGTCTGCCCATTTCAACAGTCAGCTCGTCCCCTTCTTTTACAACATCCTGGATCTGATCATTCTCGATCAGTAAAAGGCCATTGTTGATGGAATTGCGGAAGAAAATCCGGGCATACGATTTAGCGATAACGCAGCGGATCCCCAGAGCCTTGATGATCTCAGGGGCCTGCTCTCTAGAAGAGCCGCAGCCGAAATTTTTGCCTGCAACAATGATGTCGCCTTCATGGATCTGTCCGGCAAGCTCAGGGCGAAGCGGACTAAACCCGTATTGTTTCATGTCTTCAACCGTAGGAAGTGCCAGATACTCTGTGGGAATAATGATATCTGTATCGATGTCATCTCCCAGTACCCAGACTTTTCCGGTAAACTGTTCCATAGTATTCTCCTTTCAGCCGACGGAACTTATGCGCCGCAGATATATCCTTTCAGGGCGGAAGCTGCTACGGTAGCGGCACTGGCCAGATAAACCTTGGAGCTGGGCGCACCGCTTCTTCCCTTGAAATTACGGGTTCCGGTCGAGATCAGTACTTCATTTTCTCCGATTACGCCCTGACAGCTTCCCCAGCATACGGAGCAGTTGGTGTTCATGACCATGGCTCCGGCTTCCATAAGATCTGTGATGATGCCTTCCTTCAAAGCATCGATATAGACAGCCTGGGAAGCAGGACTGACGATAAAACGGACTTTAGGATCAATCTTTTTCCCTCGTACAACATCAGCAGCGGCACGAAGATCGTCAAGTCTTCCATTATTACATGATCCTACAAATGCCTCATCGATGGCGATGTGTTCTGGTTCCACTTCGCAAAGCGTAGCAAAATTGTCCACAAAATCAGGACGGACAACGACTGGCTCAATCTTTGAGAGGTCATATTCATAAACTGCAGCAAACACTGCGTCATCATCGCTGTGGAAGAGATGTTTTGCTTCCCTGCCATGTTCTTTGCAGTAAGCAACAACCTTTTCGTCCGGATCGACGATGCCGGCCTTGGCACCGGCTTCTACGGTAAGGTTACACAAAACGATACGGTCGTCAATGGATAATCCGGCAGCTCCGTCACCGGCAAATTCCATGATCTTATAGTTGGCGCCATTTGCACCGATATCCCCGATAATGGTAAGGATCAGATCTCTGGGATATACCCCTTCCCGAAGTTTTCCATGGAGATTAAAACGGATCGTTTCCGGTACCATTACCCAGGAGGTTCCTGTTGTCATGGCATAAAGAAAATCTGTACATCCCACGCCCGTTCCGAAAGCGCCTAAGGCACCGTATGTGGTTGTGTGGGAGTCAGCGCCGAATATCAGCTCGCCCGGGCAGACATAGTCTTCCATCATAATCTGATGACACACGCCCTGGCCTTCATAGAGTCTGATTCCATGTTCCTTTGCGAAATCACGCATTTTCCTGTGCGCCTGCGCTGTCTTGGGACTGTCGGACGGTACATTATGATCCATGATAAAGACAATCTTGTCCTTGTCGGCTATCGACGGATTCTTTAACTCATTGTGATACATATCCACGGTAAGGTGTGTCGTTCCGTCATTGCTCATCATGCGGTCGAGAGTGACGGTATGGATATCGTTAGGCTTTACCTTATCAACACCTGCAGCTCTTGCAATGATTTTTTCTCCGATTGTCATTCCCATCAGTTTATACCTCCTTGTTCAGCGAAGCGATCAGTCCGCCGGCATTCAGAATCTGCTGCATATATTCCGGCAGCTTGGTACAGGTAAATGTTTCGCCTTCTACGGTCACCGTGCCGGCACCTAGATCGAGATCGGCAAGAGATCCCTGCTCGACATGATCATAAAGTTCTTTACAGACGATGACAGGCAGACCGATATTGATGGAATTCCTGTAAAATATCCTGGCAAATGATTTTGCGATGACAGCTTTGACACCGAGAGCCTTCAACACGGAAGGCGCCTGCTCACGGGAAG
>CACZNZ010000408.1 GCA_902782625.1 uncultured Lachnospiraceae bacterium
AAATGGATCCGCCAAAAAAAAACCAGGCTCTGCTCATGTTTGAATCCCCCTATTCATTATTCATAAAAAACCGATTAATATAATGCTTCGACATCACTTGCCTATAATCCTTTTTATTTTTCGATATTTCCTGAATTATAGAATAATACTAATAGGGGAGATTTTAGAAAATGCTTTTACATATCTATTGTTCCTGTCGGCGTCATGTATCAGTTGAATTCACCTTACTCGAATAATCAACGTCGTCCGAACTCCATCTCACAGGTATCGTTTTCGACTCCCGGAAACCTTCATCTTTCCGCCGCAGGCACGACAGAAAGGCTCCTCTCTGTTCCGATGATAATAGTTAATTCTTCTCTGGACTTGCGCTCCAGTTCTTAGGAATGTATAATGAACATGTTTGTTGGTTAAGAACATTCCTTGAACTGTGTTGCAGCGTTGTTCATCGAATAGGGAATGCTCTTTTCCCTTTCATTGTAAATATTTCTGCACAGTCATTATACTCGTCATTTTCTGGTCAGGCAACACCAGCGGTTCTCAGGCAGAAGTCCGTGGCGAGAATAGACCAGGTTTTACGCGTACCCGATTAATCAGGAAAACTATCGGTGAAGTAAAAAAGGTGAAAAAAAGAGAAAGGATAAACCAAATGAATAGGAATATGATGAAAGTTTGCGCCAACTGCAAGCAGAATTACATCGAAGGTGATAAATACTGTCGGTACTGCGGTGCTCCGATGGGAACGCCATTCTTCATAGAAGAAGATTTTAACACAATATACGGACCACCGCCAAAGAAGAGAGTCCACACATGTTCTGTTTGCGGGTATACATGGAAAACCTCCCTGATGATAGATGAAGAATAATGGTGCCCGATGTGGGGAGGCCCTGCACCTATTACAGAATCTGATGATAACTGGCTGGATGATACCATACCTTTCCGTCGATGAATGTAACAGAATTAAAGCGTTCACAGCTGGAACAGGTTGCCCTTCATCGGATAAGCTTATGGAAAACTCCCCATCTTCGATGGCTGTTTTTTGAAATAACAAACCGATGCAATCTTCGCTGCAGGCATTGTGGAAGCAGCTGCTCTTTTGATGGAGAATCTTTGAGTGTTAAGGATATTCAGTCTACTCTCCAGACAATTACATCAGACAAACCTATGATCTGCCTGACCGGAGGCGAGCCCATGCTGCATCCGGAATTCTTTGAGATTTCCAAATGTATTATGGATATGGGTTTCTCCTGGGGCATGACTACAAACGCAACTCTTATTGATGATACGGCGGCACATAAGCTGAAAGAAGCAGGGATGTCCACCGTTTCTGTCAGTCTGGATGGAATGGAAGAGTCACATGACTCGCTCAGACAACATAAGGGCGCCTGGCGTCTGGCTCTCCAAGGAATCCAAGCCCTTCAAAAGGCAGGCCTGGATCCTCAGGTGACGACCGTACTGCATCAGCAGAACTTCCATGATCTCGAACCGCTGTACTCTCTTCTGTGTGAGATGGGTGTAACCAGTTGGCGGCCTATTAATGTCGAACCTATCGGTCGAGCATGTGAATCACATGATCTGATGCTGGATCCTGAGCAGTTTGTTTATCTGCTTTCCTATATTCGCAGCAAAAGATTTGACCGCAGCTGTCCAATGGAAGTTACTTACGGTTGTTCTCATTACCTGGGTACAGATTACGAGCGTATGGTACGTGATCATTACTTCCTGTGTGGAGCAGGGATCCTGACTGCGAGCGTGCGCAGCAATGGCGATATCTGTGCATGTCTAGATATTGAAAACCGTCCGGAACTTGTACAAGGAAACATTCGAACAGATCGTTTTATGGATGTGTGGCGCGATCGTTTCCAGATATTCAGACGCGATCGTACCGCCGATTGTTCCAGGTGTGTTGATTGCTCAGAGCGTTTTCTTTGCGGCGGAGACTCTGCGCATACATGGGATTTCGAGAATAATGCGCCGCTGTTATGCTATCAGGATTATCATATGTTTGAGGGTGGATCTATTCGGCCGACAATGCAGGACTCCAAATCGGAATAATCATGAAGAATAAAGTCTCCTGCTTTTCCTCTTGATAGGTTTTCAGCTGCTTCACTGATTTCTGATGGCATCACACCCGGATAATCATATAATGCTTCTAAAATCAAAGCATACGAACCTCTCAGCGCTATTCGAATATTGAATGCCCTGTCATATTCATGTGGTAATCCGCTCAGTCTGGTGTTGGGCAACTGAGAAGTAAAAATCAAGGAAATCCCAGTTGCATGAGACATTTCCAGAATACGACGTATCCATTCTGTGAAATAGTCGTCATCATCCACATAGTACATGGGAGACAACTCATCAATCACTACGATCAATAATGGCATCGAATACAGTTCAGTATATGACATTGCCCTCTCATCATATAAAGTCTGACTTCTGTAATCTGCTTCTTTAAAAACTTGCCTGATGAAAGACGCTATTTGGTCTTCTGTAGACTTTCCAGGCACAGAAAAATCCTTCACTGACTCGCTTTGAAAATCGATCACTGGTCCTTGGGGGAAGCAGGTCCAAACCATCACTTCGTTTTTGTCATAATTCTTTACAATATATTTGATAATATTATTGATCAAAACACTTTTTCCTGAACCTGGTTCACCAGCGATAAAACAATGATTTCTGTATAACGGAACAATCGGGATAGTAACCACTTTGTTGTTTGCAGTTCTGCCAATAGGTATTCTTATTTCTTTCATCTTACAACATATTCCTTTTTCAGTTTTTCTATATTACAGGGGAATAACATTATTATAAACTGCCGTATGATATCGATCGACTCTTCGGTCAACATGATGGTGGGCGAAGAACCAGTGCTTAAATTCCAATTCGTCGAAGAAATCCGTAAATTCAGAAGGATAATCCGCATAGCCCAGGAGCAACCGACAGATGGAGGTGGAACAGTCGTGTGTCAGCACATAATCAACCTCCATTTGATGCTCTTTCAGCTTTTCCAGACCGTACAGCATTTCTTCTCTGGTAGGAACCTCTTCCTCCCACCAGCTTTCTCCTTTGGTTCTGAATGCTCTGTCTGTGGATTGTGCACCACCCATCACCCAGAACGTTTGTCCGTCGATCTCATAGTACTCACCTCTCATCAGATGGTACACGGATCCACGGATGTGATGTACCTTCCCGCCACAGTATTCTTCGACAGGATAGTCATGATAA
>CACZNZ010000409.1 GCA_902782625.1 uncultured Lachnospiraceae bacterium
CATTCTTCTCAGTCCCGTCTGGCTCTTTGCCAAAGTAATGGTACTGTCCATTGCTTTCCGGTACCATCATGCCAGGACAGCCGATACTCTTCAGGACACCGCCGTCCCAAAGATCCTTTTCAATCTTATCTTTTATATCCTCCAATGGCAGGGCGGCATCATATGGGGTCTGCATGATAGATCGCCATACGCCCGTCTCAACAGTGACCACAGTCAGGATCCCATGCTTAAGGGCATAGGCGCGGTTTTCGGCAGATGTATATTTGTTAGGATCGACGTTGGCTGCCCATTCATCCTTCCTGCGTTTCTCTGTCCATTGACTGCTGTCCAGCACAATGTACCCGTCATGCTCCTTTTTGGGTCTTATGCCGTGCTTCTGGTTTGACCGCTCTTTCATGATCCGGAGCAGGTTTTTCTGCAGATCCCGCTCGTTGGATAGTTCGAGATTTGCTCTTTCCAACTGCGCGGTTAACTGTCGGAGCGATGTCTCTTTTTCAGCAAGCCGTCCTTCATAATTATTCTGCATATCCTGCTTCTGCTTCTCAAATGTGGCGCGGTGTTCCTGCAGCTGCACACGCGCGTCATCATAGGCTTCTTTGACACGTTCTTTCAGGATTTTCTGCATCGCAGCCACATCTCTGTCCGCTTTTTGGAGATCTGCCCGCAATGTTTTGTATTCATCTGTCGTCATAATATAATGAGTCGCTTCGGCCTCAGCATCATCTCCTTCAAGCGGCTTAAAGCCTGTCAGGGTCTTCCTCGCATAAGCTGCCATAATTTCCAATGCCTCCTTTTCTTCTCTGACCCGTTCCGGATACCCCCTTGTTACAGTCCTCTCAGGTAACTGCTGGCCACAACGCTGATGCGGTTGTGTCCGAGTGCTTTGCTGCATTTAATCATGGCTGCTTTGTCCAGTTTCCGCCCGTGATCGTCATTCCGGCAGCAATACACATCCCCCTGGTACGCTCTGCCGCTGCCTTGATTGATCCTGTCATAAGGGATATCGTCAATATCCCTGGCATACATGCGATACATGGCAGTCGCGTAATCCGCACGGTAACCATGGATATCCGCATTACTGCTGACATGCTCCCAGACCTTCTTCCCCGGTGCAGTCGATCTCATCCGGGCTGCAATCTGTTCCTTATCAGGACCGATGATGGGGGCAAACCGGTTTCTTCCGCCTTTATCTCCCCGATGAAACAGGAAGCAGTCCTGATCTGGAAAAACCTGAAGAGCTTCCTGAAGGATAGTAAGAAGTCGAAGCTCACGGATCGTAGGAGTTGACGCTTTGCCCGACTGCCTCTTCTCCAGCGCAGAAATCTTCATTTCCATTTTTTCCCGGGTCCAGAAGTCGTCTCCGGTCAGTCTCTGCAGAACATTCCGCCTGCAGCCGGTTCCCCGGCAGAAGCGGATCAGCTCATCATTATTCGTCGTAGAAAAGTGCCGGTCCCTTGCAGCAGGCAGCCTGCTCCGCCGTATCTCCCCCCGCTTCCGTACAGGAGGCTGAAAGCGGCCGGGGTCAGCCTTGTCGATCTGGTACAGCTTATTCAATGCGGCAGCTTCAGTCTGGATAGTCCAGGCGGACAGATGTCTTCCTTCCGCATCGACCTGGTCCGTCCGCGCCTGAAGGAAATCATTGACGTACTTTTTGGCTGACTTCAGAGTTTTACATTCCGGGTGCTTCTGCATGACCCAGCGGGTAAAATACCGGACGTGCTCGGCATACGTTTTATATGTATTGAAGGAAAATATCTTGCCGCCGGCTTCATCAGCGGCCATCGCTGTTTTCTTACTTTCCCCTATTGCCAGCATCCCGGTCAGCCTCTCATATGCCTGCTGGTGCAGGCTTTTGGCATATTTTTTATTTTTTCTTCCCATTTGCCTGCACCCCCTATTCGATAGTTTATGTTAAAGCAAAAGCCGCTCCTCAGCCTTATTCCCTCAGGGGATGATTTTGACTTTGGAGCATACACTTTTTTTCATTCTCCGTATGGGAGCGGGTCTTATGTGTGACCGAATGAGAAAAAAGACTTCTCTGCACTATTATATGGTTGTGCATCCAGGATCTGCTGACATTACTGTGCCAGCTGCAGGATCTGACGCGATCCGCCATATAGATCCGACTGCTTCCATCTGACTGATTTCGGCAGTCTGATGACATCCTACTGCTCCCATTACGCAAGGGCTTCCGTGGGCACCTCGGACATCCCCGGATCAGATCAATCCGGCTCAGGCATCTATGCAAACATACATTGTATGATAACTACATTGTACGGAGCAGGAAACGAAAAGGACAGGCAACGGGATTGCCGGTACCCGCAGTGCGGCTGCAGAAGCTGCCGTTTAACCAGCAGGAAGAAGGAACTCCACCTGACAGCAGGTCCGGACCACTCCGGGATCGAATGAAAAAGAAAATATGAAAAAAAGATCTTTTCTGCTGAAAAAAGCCCTCGGATGGAAAATTTTCAACGAAAAAAACACATACTATATCTGTAACTACACGAGATCTCATTTAACTACAGAAAGAAAGGAACGAACAAATGAGAAAGGTAATCAATGGAAAAATGTACGATACGGCCACAGCAAAAAAAGTCGCCCGTTATGCGTACAGCGGGACGGATGAAGGCAGAATTTATCAGAAAAGAACCGGCGAGTTTTTTCTTTACAATGAAGTTCTCAACGGCATCTATGAATACGAAATTCGCCCTCTCTCAGATGCCGAAGCAAAGGAATACTGTGAAGAGTGGCTGGATGGGGACGAATATGAGGCTGTTTTCGGCCCTGTAGCCGAATAATCTGTCTGAACCTGCGGATCCTCTCCTCCCTGAATAGCCCCCAGTAAAATGAAGTGAAAAAGGCACTGCCCATGAAACATTGACGTCGTTTCATGGGCAGTGCTTCTTTTTTCATATTCCGGATCTATGTAGCATTAGAATCGCCGGGGCTTTTACGGCCCCGGCATTGATAACAATATGTTCGTTCTGTCTGGCGTCCGGGTAGGATTGAACCGGACTTATTTTGTGGCGCCGCATCCGCTGCAGACATATCCCGTGGTAACGGTCTCTGTCCAGGCATCCTTTACCACTACTGTTTCGTCCCATGCGTCGGACACAAGCACCTGCTCATCCCATGCATCGGATACGAGCACCTGCTCATCCCATGCAGCAGATACCTGCACCTGCTCATCCCATGCGGGAGAGTCTACAACGGTAGTAGCCCCAGACTGTATCTGAACACCGATGCAACTGGAATCACAAGTAATCATATGATCTAATGAAGGATCCATGGCCCCGCAAACAGAACACTGTTCATGCCATTCATAAACCGGCTCCTCATGTGTCACTGCGTCATGATGTACCGTCTGGTACTGCGCATCATGGTGCACCGTCTGGTATTGCGCATCATGGTGTACCGTATTATACTGTGCGTCATGATGAACGACTTTCGTCTCAGCTGGATGATTCACCGTGCTTGTCTGCGGCACCCAGCTGTGCTCGTGTACAGGCTGCGCCGGGGCAGGGTCGGAAGCAGCCTGCTGTACAGGGGCAGGATCCGGGGCAGACGGCTGCTGCGGCACGGGCTCGGCAGCCTGCGGCTGGTCGCTGATCAGTACCGCTTTGTAAACATTACCGGTATTTTCAGTGGAATTGCTCTTCGGTGTTGAAGCAGTATCCGCCGGCACACCCGTTGCAGCACTTACCGGGGGAACATCCTTTGCCACAAGGGATGCTGGGATTGAAGCTGCGTCTTTTGTGCCAGGGATCGTACCGTCAGTCTTCAGGACGATTGATCCAGCTCCGGTCCCACCGGCAAAAACAATGACATTCTCATCCGCGAGACGGACAGCCTCTTCTTCTGGTACGACAACCGCACTCCTGACAAAGACCACCGGCTCCTTATGCCCGTCTTCGATATCCGCCTGTTCAGCCGCCTTATAGTCCTGCGGCTTTTCCTGGTCTTCATCCCCACCGGACTTTTCAGCTTTTACGATAGACGACGTATACGCATCCAACGCATCCCTGTTGACTGTTACCTGATAAAGCAGTTCGTATGTGCCGGGCGTGGAAGTGTCAACAGCCCTGCTGTCTACGGCAACCCCCTCCACGATATCGCCATCATACAGGATGTTATAGGCATATTCGACATCTTTTGCACCGACGAGGACGTAACAGTCTTCAATGCCGGTGATGACATCATTAAGGTCTTTTTCTGTCAGGGCGGCTTTTCCGATCGCCGCGTCTATCGGAGCTTCTTCCCTGCCGTCCATGGAGACAGGCGCCGTCCGCTTCCTGATTGGGACATTCCCGTCTTTACCCGGCATGACATTTCCGTCCGCACCATAGACCAGCTGCCTGTCTTCAGCCGCTTTCTTCGCGTCTTCTTCAGGAAGGACGGTCACCTTCCGTGTCTCCGTCAGTTCTTCCGGATCCTCATCGGGACTCTCCTTCGGAATATCCGTCCCAGTAAGGTATGCGTTCATTGCAGCTGGGTTGCTGGTGATCTGGTATGTTACATCATATACGCCTGCGCTCTGCAGGTCTGCCTTCGAGGTATCCACATCGATCCCGGAGACAAGGCTTCCATCGTACAGTATTCCGTTAAGGAAATCGAAGTCTTTCGCTCCTGCGCAGATTGTCAGATCTTCCATGCGGGACACGGCATCCATTGCAGACTTTTCTTCTTTCTCCTCGGCAGCGCCGCTTTCCGATACCGTTGATACTGACTCTTCCGCAAATACATAGGGAATCCCCGTACAAAGCATAGCGGCTGCGATCCCTGCGACAGCCATCGTCCTCATACACATCTTCATCTTCATGACTCATTCTTCCTGTGCTGTTTGAGATAATATTACTACAAGATACAACATTTGAGAATACTCTCGCTTATTCATCCCATATTGCAACATATCAGTATGTACAAAAAAAATCATATAGGCATATATAGCACAAGCTGTGCAGGTAAAGAACATCTGAACATAAAAGCATGCCCCGGTATAGACATGCCCAAGCTCGCATATCGGTTTATACGTTCATATTTTTTATATAAACGTATAAACCAATTGCGATATACACGTTTGATAAAGCATAATGAGACAAGCACCAAGAATCTTGATTATTTGAAAAAAATGGCAGCCTTCTATAAATAAGAGGCAGCCGAAGCTGCCCCATCACCGTACACGACCTCAAATTTATTCTGTAAATGTCAGAAATCCTTTTTGACTGAAAAAATGATTTAAGTGTACATTACTCCTCAACGGGCCCGAAGATCTCCATATAATCATCTCCATTGAGCCAGTCCTCACAGATTTTTTGCGCCTCTTCTAACGTAACAGGAATAACGCAAGATGTATTATCTCTGTTTATGTATACTCGAAAAAATTCACCGTTTTTTTTGCGATTCAGTGTTTCATAGCAATCACTGAAAGAATCTACGAAAGGATTGGCGGCAATTTCTGTCGCCGTACCCGTATCATACAGTTTTCCATTTACTACTTTTCTGATTCTCATAAAAAACCTCCAAAATAAAAACTATGGGTTCTGCCGAAGATACTCACTTCCTTTGGGATAAATCCACAAGCATCTGAATCCCCTAATAAAGAGTGTGGTACGCCCCGGCATCAAGCCGGAGCATACCCTCTGTGATAGTGGCATCTATAGTAGAAATTATGTTTGAAGAGTCAACATAGACTACTATATAATCAGTTTGCGATTTTGCAGAATAGCCACCTCAGCCTGCAGTTGAGCAATTTTCTTCTCATATTCGCGAAATGCATCACTCATTTCCTTTTCTTTCTGGGCAAGAATTTGAGTCTCCTTCAATTCCCTTTCCTGCAGCATTTTGCTGAGAGTATGCTCCTGTTCAAGCAGCATCTTCTCTTTTTCCGCCTCAAATCCAATCTTCATTCTTTCAATTGTACGGCAGGCATCTTTTTGCTCTTCAAGCAGTGTGTCATATCCCTCTGCCTTTTCAAGGGCCTGAGTCAGCTTTTCTGCCATATTCGCTATGGTCTTTTCCTGTTCTTTTACCAGCTTTTCTGATGTTTCAGCTCTGGATTTCTCTGCATCCATTGCCTGTCTCGCATTTGACGCTTCTTTTTCAGCATCCCCAAGACTTTTTAACGCATCGTTTAAATCACTTTTCATCTTGGCTATTTCTGCTTTGCAATCAGCTACCTCTTTTTCTTTAGCCTCTTTTAATGCTGTGATTTTCGACTTGTAATCAAGGGCTATTTGCTTTTTTCCGCTGACGGCGGTAAGAAACATGTTGCGTATAATATCAAATGAAGCATCCAAGGCCTGAGCGTCGACCCCCCCTTCAATAAGAGCAGATTCCTCCTTGTGCTGGTCAACAATATCAAAAATTCTTTTCAGTGCCACCTCCTGTTTCTCACCCGGATTAGTCAGACTTTCAATAAGATCTTTTCCTCGCTTTATCAAATCATCGCTCGCATTAATTGCAAAATTTGCCATTGGTCCTCCCTTCTGACAAATGTTGATTAGGTCATTAACAATAATTAATTGATTAATATTAATGATATTTCCATCTTTCCAATTCGCTTTTGCCCAGCGTTAAAGTTGATGCTTATGCTGATCTCAATTGACGAGGATCAGAACATTGCAGCCATTAAGATCAGCACTTGCGTACTTTTGCAGGATTGTCACAAATCACTTTTCGGCAGCGTCAAGAATAGCTCCGTAAGTCATGCTTCATGATCTCGAGCTGTGTGACATGTGACAATCGTGACAACTGCGACAATCGCGAAGTCCTTTATGTTCGGTGGCCGTGCATCAACAGAGAAATCCAGCAGGTTAGAAAATTCATCATAGGAAATGGGTTCTGGCCGCGCATCATTGATCTTTGGTGGCTCAAAAGGCGTATCGCTTTTGTTGTTCAATTTTTACCTCCTCCTAAATTGATGTTTCAGACATATATAGTATGTGTTTTTTTTGCCTGAAATCCCGGTCTGGATGAAGGCAACCTGAAATTGGTCTAATATTATAAAAAAAAATTTTTGCAATCCCCAAAGTGAGCGATGTATTGATCTCAGACGCTTTAGTATTAGTCTAAATATTGGACAGTAGTTTTTGTCGAATCTTCCTGTAAAGTAAAGACACAGGCGAACGAGGAGATTTCAAGAAAATATACCGATGAATTCAAACGGGGTGCTGTCCAATATCTGGAGGATCATCCCAGGATGGACAAACAGGATGCCTATGATGAAAACGGCCGGCAGACGAAAGAAGAGAAACAGATCCTCAGGATGCGGCAAGAACTCCGGGATGCAACGGATGTGCTTGAAATATTAAAAAAACCATCGGCATCCTGGGAGACTAACGAAAGCTGTGTATTCAGAAGTCAGAAAGGCCCATGAAGAAGCAGGGGACGGGCTTTCGATCAGCGGGGTGCTGAACCACCTGAACGTCTCAAAAAGCAGCTACTATGCATGGCTTCGGCGTGGTCCGGGCAAGCGTAAAGAAAAGCGGCTGCATCTCCAGAAGGAGATCATGGATATCTACGAAGGGAGCAAAAAGATCTACGGAGCCCCCAAAATAACGGAGCAACTGAAAACGGACGGGCATAAGGTGTCTGAACGGACAGTAGGCCGATATATGCGGGACATGGATATCCATGCATGGTACAGAAGGCCCTATACTCGAACAACGATCAGCGTTAATTTTACGGATAAGCTGAAGGATCTGCTGAAGAGAGATTTCTCACCAGAACAGCCTAATGCTGTCTGGTGCACAGACATCAATTACATTCACGCGGAAGAAGGATTCCTGTATCTTTCCTGCATCATGGATCTTTACTCGCGAAAAATCCTGTCATGGGAGTTAGGAGGGACGCTTGAAACCGGATCCGTAGTACGTGCGATCACTAAGGCAATCCAGAAGAGCGGATGCAGGCCAAAAGTGATCCACACCGACATGGGCGTGCAGTACACTTCTGATGAATACATAGAAGTGACTGAAGGGATAAGCAGGAGCTATTCGAGAAAAGGGGATCCATGGGACAACGCTTGTATAGAATCATTCCATGCATTGATCAAAAGGGAATAGCTGTGGCGTTTCAGGATACAGGGATTCCGCCATGCATACAGGCTGATATTCGAATATATAGACGCTTTTTATAACACAGTCCGGCTGCATAGTCATTGCGGATATGTCGCGCCGGCTGTTTATGAAAAACAGTATTACAGCAGACTTAAGCAGGCCGAGAAGGAGATCGCTTAAGGGTTGCCCAGATCATGGCAGAACAAAACATTGCTCTGCTTGATCACCCCACCCAGGATACGGGATGGTCTGTCAAGCTCGCAGCCGGATGAACGGTGCGAAGCAGGCTTGACAGTCCCGACAGGATCCTGTACCAAACGAACTATCAGGAATATCGGCACAAAATCCTTGTCCGAAAACTTGACAGGAGAGTACTGAATATTCGACTCAAAAAGACCGAGCTTCCTCGGAAGCGGTACCATTGTTCCGTAACAATGATACCATTGATCCACGGATGGATACCAAAGGTATCCCAACTCATCCGGCGTCAGTCGGATTCGTGCAAAAAGAGTTCTCTCATATTGACTTTGCCCAGATCGACAGTGTCGGCGTTGTGGACGATCCGGTCTATGATCGCGTCAGCCATGACACCGCCACCAAGGCGGGGATGCCACTCTGACTGCTTATACTGTGCGCAGAAGATGGTGAGATGAAGATCGTAACGGATCTCAAAGATCTCCAGAAGGTATTTCACCTTCATTTCCGATGGAATCTCTACGAGCCATTCGTCAATGATGAGCATGTGGTAGGTGCTGTACCGCTTGACCAACTTGCTGATGCCTGCCTCAATCTGTGTTGCCAGATTGAACTCCTCCAATAGCTTCGGCATGCGGACGTAGCGGGTTTTGTGGAGCCTCCGGCAGGACTCCTTGGCGATGGCATATGAGAGGTAGGTCTTCCCTGCGCCGGTATAGCTATTGATGATGTTGTTGCGTACCTCCAGAGGTATGACTCTGAGGCCAGGGCAATCATCCGGTTCTTACTGAGTTTCTGCGGCTCCAGAATCAACGTGTTAATATCTGCAGCCGGATATCTGAGCTTTGCTGCACTGATCAGGCGTTTCGCCCGGCTGCTGTTCTTCTTTACGTAGAGCTCGTCGATAGCAAGGGAGATCCGGTCATCGAAGCTCATGGACGCATAGACATCCAGACGCTGCTCCTGGTCATCCAGGATGTCGCCCAGATCATCAATCTTAGGCTCACGGATCTTACTGCGGGATTCCTCATTAAGCATTATGAGTACCTCCCTCATAGTAGAACGCACCGCGGATGAATGCATCGCTGTCTTCCTCAGCATGGCTGTTTTCCCTCGGCAACGCTTCATGTTCCTTCCGGACGATGTCCTGGTTGTTGACGAGAATCGACTGGATCAGGCGATAACGCGGCGAGGAAGACATCTCAAGCGCTAGATGAAAGGCGGTTTCAAACCGTTCCTTTTCATAGTTTTTTGAAAGCATGAGAATCGCCATGGCGGCATTATAACCCTGTTCCTTAATCTTCACACTGCGGAAGATCCTGGCGATGACGTAGTTCGTATACGGGCCTATCGTGGCAGCCCAGGAAAGCATCCTGACGTCGTTCATTTCCGGGTCGTTGAAGTAGTCAGGCATGTGGTACGGCTCTGTCCGGTAGCAGTTTTCAACATAGTCCGGAAACTTCGGGTGGGAGGCAACCCTCTGGTGATTATAATCGATCTCCACAACCTTCTCCGTATAGCGGACATCGACGTACTTGCCGCGGTAAGTATACGGCACAGAGTAATAGTTCTTCTCCAGCGGCGCGTGGCAGTTCGGGTAGACCTTCCGGTGGTATTCCCATGAGGCAACCTCATAGGGGATGGAAGGTAGCGCACAAAGATAGGATTTTTCTTCTTCCCAGATCTCCACGCGGCTGCCGGGTCGCTTCTCGAATGGAGTGGCGTTGTAGGCCTTAAGCGCTTCACGAACGGCTTCCTCCAGGCTTGGAAAGTCATGGAACATCCGATTCCTCAGCTTGGCGATGATCGCGGTTGCAATGTTGCCTACAGTGCCTTTCGCGCCCGGTTTCTCTTTCTGTTTTTGACGCCGGCGGGCATGATGGCAGTTATGTAATGGTTGCTCATCGCTTCATAGGCGTCCGTGAGGATGATTTCCCCATCCTTTGGATGTTTGACCACGCCGGTCTTGAAATTGTCGCACATCGTCCTCGAAGGAACGCCGCCGAAGTGTTCATATATGTGGATGTTGCATCTGATCCAGGTATCCATCTTCATACCGAGCGTGGGTTCTACATAGGCATAGCAGCTGTAGGACAGGCAGGATACGAAAAGATATACCTTGATCTCCTCCCCGTCCTGCCGGATGATCTTCATCGTAGGACCGCTCCAGTACACCTCGCAGCGCTAGCCGGGCTTGTGCTCAAAGTGACCGCTGATTGCTGTTTCGGCACAGTACTTGTTGTAGTCATCGCAGAACTTCGTCTTGCCGGCCGGGATGTTGCCCTTGGCAAGGCATTTTTCCCATTACTCCTCCCAGAGGAGCTTAAGCATGACACCGACTTTTTTGAGTTCCTCATGGACATACTCATAGTCTGGAAGCTCATAAATCTGATCCGAGGAGAGTTTCTCCGGGAAGAAGAGCCGGTAAGCTTCTTCAGGGGTCTTATCCCGCAGGTCATCAGTGGTTACGCCCAGCCCGTTGGCGGTTTTGAGCACCAGGCTCACTGACGTTTTGGAGAAATGTCGCGAGACGGCGATTTCATTCTGCGTCAGGCCGCTGACACTCAGCTCAAGGATGAGCTTTACGTTGATACATTTGGCCATTGCGTTGGCCTCCTTCCATAGAATGCAGGCACGAATTTCCTGGTATCATTCTATGTCAGGACGGTATCATTGGCGGATTGCTGGTACCCGGAGCCCGGAATACTCCAGTACCACTTATTCTCCAACATCTATCAGGTTTCCGATAGCAATCATCGACGTTATAGTCAGTTTTTACCTATTATAATAGGAAGATATCCAGCAACAAGCGTCTTGTACTAAACAACCGGCATTGAATTCTCACCAGCGTTCTTACAAATGGTACCTGCTGCGTGGTAGTGCTTCAATGCCATCCTACATAGTGCCCTCAATCCATTCTGTCCATAGTCAAACCACGACCTATCTTCCATTAGGTTTCTCTGTTTTATTTCATCATCCACGACAGAGATACCGCTCTTATTCCGGAGAATATCATCGTATACCCAGATATCATTGTGATACTCACTGATTGATACATTGAACTCCTCGACGATCTTTTCCGCCCATCCATCAAACTCGGTGGCGGGGACGTTCGCCTCCTTCAGGCTTATATACAGTCCCGGAAGATAACAGAAGATCGGATCCAGCAACATATGCGTCTCAATGATGCCTTTTTCCAACAGCGATACCGGCGCAGTAAACGCGCTGCAGATTGTTTTCGTGCACTCAGGCAGGCCGTAACCGTTATGCAGCGTAAGATGCCACATCAGATCTGCGCGGAAATTTCCTGTAAAGCTTGACAGAACAGCTAACAGGAAAGCGATCTACCGTAAAGAATTTGTCTGATTTCCATACAGAATGGTTTAACGAAAAGACATACCAAAAGGTATGTCTTGAAGCCGTGCACCCAAACAGACATGGACCATGCAGCTCCTATATAAAATCATGATCCGGACATTGGTGGAGCAATTTTTCTGTGTAGATCCTTAACGCTGTATTAGATATAAACAGGACATTAGGGTTTGCAAAAATTTTTTTATAAAATCAGGCCGTTTTCAGGTTACCTTCATCCAGACCGGAATATCAGGCAAAAAAAACACATACTATATACGTCTGAAACATAAACAGATTTTTCTATAGAGGAGGTAAAAAATGAACAACAAAAACGATGCGCCTTTCGAGCCGCCAAAGACTAATGATGAGTGGCCAGAACCTGTTTCCTTTGACAGATTTTCCTTGTTGCCACCATTCCCCGTTGATGCCCTGCCGCCAAGCATAAGGGAAGAGGTTCTGAATGTCTCGGAATTAATACAGACGCCAGTTGATCTGCCGGCAGTCGCAGCGCTTGGTATTCTGAGCACTTGCGTACATGACAAATACTTTGTTCTTGGCAAAGAAGGGTGGATAGAGCAGTTGAACTTATATGTTCTGATAGTTCTTCCGCCGTCAGAGCGCAAATCAGCAGTTATAAAGGTAATGACTCAACCGATAACCGCATTTGAAGAAGAATACAATCGTCGTTTGCAACAGAAATGCCAGGAGAACAACGAACCCTTGCCCCCTTGGAAGTATATCGTTATGGACAGCACTACCACGGAAGCACTGGAAATTTGCATGAGCGCTAACGATGGTCGTGCATCAATTATTTCTACAGAAGGGGGCCTGTTCGATATACTTGGCGGTATGTATTCTAATACTCCAAATATTGATCTTGTTTTAAAGGGTTTCAGCGGAGATCGCCATGTTGTATCACGGGTAACGCGAAATGATATCTGCATCCCTCATACAAGTCTGTCGATGCTCCAAACGGTACAGCCTTCTGTACTCAAAGGACTCATGCGTAACAAAATGCTTAGTAGCAGAGGGATGACTTCAAGGATCTTATTCTCGTGCCCGAAGCCTAAAGCAGGCCACAGAAAATTTGATGTGCCGCCCATTCCCACAGAAGTACAGGATAATTACAATAAAATGATTACTTATCTTATCGGTCTCCCATATCCCGAAACTCGCAAAATGATTGTACTTGACAAAGACGCAACGGATCTTCTGCGAGGGCTTCACTATGAGACAGAGCATCTTTATCTTGAAGACTACGCGGATATGACAGACTGGGTGGCAAAATATTGCGGCAATACATTACGTATTGCAGGACTGCTCTGCTGTGCATCCGTTGATCCTGACAGTAAAACACAGCCGGAGATCATCACAGGGGATGTAATGGCGAAAGCAATTGATATTGGACATTACTTCCTGGCACATGCCCGAGCAGCCTACGATTTTATGGGAAGCGATCCTATTCTTAATGGATGCAAGAAGGCTGTTTCTGTCTTCGAAAATAACAGTGATTCCCTTCCAACCCCCTTTGCCAAGAGAGATCTGTCCCGAAAATGCCATTTTCAGGGAGATGACGCAGAAAAGATCCTGGATCAGCTGGAAAAGCATCTGTATATCCGCCGCGTGGAAATTCCGAATAATAAATCAAATGCCAAAAGCAGCACCAGATATTTCATCAATCCGCATTGTATTAATCGCCGGTAAATAAATCGTAATTTGCGATTGTCGCAGGTGTCACGATTGTCACTTGTCACATCTCAGTAGTCGGATATATGACTTGCTTATCTATTATTGCCGGTTATTGAACCCTGCTTTGTGAAAATCCTGTAGAAATATACTTTTTCTTTACACGAAACCATGGTTTGCAAAAATTTTTTTATTTATCATTGATCGAAAGGCGATAGGGCATTTTTATGAGAACTAAAAATGAAAATGTCATATCGTCTTCTCTCGTTGATGATATTATGCTATTATTGCAAAATAGTGGTTCCGAAAATGCTCTGGTAGAAGAATTGAAAACCAAAGCCAAACGCAATTATGTTAAACAGCATCATTCAAGATCTGTTTTTCAACTGCATTCTACAAATAAATATATGAATGGCAAATGGAAAACGCATATCTACGTTGATGGAAAGAGAAAAGGGGTGACATTTAATACAGAGGACGAATTGTATGATTATTTATATGCTTTTTATAAGGCAGAAGATGAAAAGGGGAAATCTTTTGCAGACGTGTTCCAATTACTGATAGAAGACAAGACAGCAAAAGGACGTTCTCCGCGAACCATAAATGAAGATAAGCGAAGATTCGGGTTTCTTGATGATGATATTAAGGCTATGCCTATTACAGAAATCACGGAAGATACTTTGACACAATGGCTGATCAACAGTTTTCTCCTACGCAAGCCGAAACCTGAAGGATTGAAAAAAATGGTTCAGCTTCTTAATGCCATCTTCAGCTATGGTCATCATAAAAAGCTTTGCAGTGATAATCCTGCTGAAGGAATTGATTTTCATAATTACCTTCATTTATGTGATTTATCAACAAAGTCTAATGAAGAACGGTCGTTCTCTGAAGAGGAATTGGTTAAGCTTAGAGAATGCGCTCTACAGGAAATAACAAATCCGCACGCCTGTATGCTGCTCGTCGCCATGGAAACAGGACTCCGTATTGGAGAACTCGCACCTCTGCAGAAATGTGACATCAAAGACAATTATATACATGTACATCGTCAACAGATCCGACTGGATAGAGACGAAAATCATGAGCACCAATCTTACTATGATGTAGACTACACCAAGAACGAACGGCAGAATCCTAAAGGTGGCAGAAAGGTTCCCATCTCAGACCGATGCGCAGAAGCCCTTGTCCTTGCTTCCAACTTGCCAGGGAATTCAAAGTATGTCTTTCATCATGATGACGGGCGGCCGGTGAAAAAGGACGGATATGGACAGTATCTCAAACGCAGATGCAAGCGGCTTGGCATAGAAATAACACGCAACCATGCTTTTCGAGTTGCGTATAATGCGAAGCTTATCCAAAAAAATCTTGATGCAAACGACCGTTGCCTTCTTCTTGGTCACTCTATGCAGACAAACGAGAGACACTATTCTTTCAGCGATGAACGCCGATTTGAAAGTATCCAGGAAAAGCTGAGAGATAGTTGATCGTTTATAAAAGATATCAAAAAGGGAAGTTACGCACCTAACTTCCCTTGATGACGTCCACGAGAGGATTCGAACCTCCGACACCCGCTTTAGGAGAGCGGTGCTCTATCCTGCTGAGCTACGTGGACATATGTTCAAACGAGTCTAAACCCATCTAAACCCACTATGAAATTGTGAAACCCTTGTAAAAAAAGGTTTTCTGGATGTCGTTTCCGCTTAGGAGGCGGACGCTCTATCCTGCTGAGCTACAGAAACATCTGCCTGTTCCGGAACAGAACGAAGTTATTATAAATCATTTTTGC
>CACZNZ010000410.1 GCA_902782625.1 uncultured Lachnospiraceae bacterium
CCTTCATGGACACCGGAGGTAAAATAATTGCTCTGACATATAAAAAAATCTATAATAATAGATATTCTTCAATCATTCTTCATTATATGCCGTCGATATGGTCAATGCCGACGAAGTTCCTACCCCGGCGCCCAATGTACCGACAGGCAGGCAGATCGCCGTCGTCGGCAGCGGTCCCTACGGACTGACCGCCGCCTATTTTCTCGGCCTTATGGGCCACAAGGTCGTGATCTTCGAGGAGCATGAAAAGCCGGGCGGCATGCTGCGCTACGGCATCCCCGAATACCGCCTTCCCAAGGAGAGGCTGGACCGGGATATCCGCGCTATCCTGTCTGCAGGCAATTGGATGCCCTTCCACTTCCCGGACTCCCCCGTCAACCGGATCACCAACGCCGTTTTCGACGAGTTTGCCCGCATCCCCGAGTACAAGGTCTGTGCCGTCAAATTGGAGAAGATGGCAGGGAAGTGATTTCCTGATTCCTTCCGGTACAAAACCCTTCCAGCGCCAAATCAAAACACCCCGGCGGGCATATACTGTCCCCCGGGGTTAATGATTTACTGCTTCTTTAAATATATCCGGACTTATAATCTTACGACACAGAATGAAATTAAAGTTGCATACTATTTACGTATCCCACTCGATTACAAAGCCAATAGCATTGTATGTATTTTCCTCCCACCAGGAGTCACCTAACGAGTATCCTTCTTTTTCACTTCCCGTATTGGCTACTTGCAGCTTTATAATATGCAGGGGATCCCTATCCGCATAATAATTCTCTCTGATTTTACCGGCCAGTTCCTTATTCAAATAGCTAGCATCCTCATCGGTCACCCACTTCCATGTATCGTCACCTTCTATCTTATAAGCACCAATATTAACAGGCCAGTTGCCTATGTTCTTATGGATTTCCTGCCTGCTAAGATACTCTATAATGAAGTCCTTTTCTTCCGCACTTGTAATCGTAAGGAGATGTCCCCCCAGTTCTTCGCAGATTACCAGTGCCTCACGCCAGTACACAATGCTGTCCGGTTTAATCAGGCAATATGTGTGCCCATTGAATTCTTCTTTCCACTCCTCAACAGCTTTCGCGTTTACATTGGAAATATCCCCGTAAAGTGGAATCTGAACAGGTTCAGCCTCGGACAGATCTGTATTTACATCAATGTCCACGCTCCTTTCCCCATGGTTAGAAGCAGTAATTGTAAGTGTTGCAGTACTCTTGTTTCGTGCCTCAAAATGGGCAATGCCATTACTATCCGTTATGACCTTTTTCGGTGAGAGGGCGGGATTTTCAATATTCGGATAAATCACTTCTGCATCTGCAATCGGAATCCCGATGCTCGGTTCCACAATCTGCACCGTCACAGTGACATACCAGCTTAAATAATCACTATACTTTTCTGTATTGCCGCCTGTCCTCTCAAGCTCAGTGATATCATTCTTCATTGCAGTGTTTCTCTTTTTAATGATATTCCAGGTATTTCCTGCGGTATAATTCCCCGCCACAGTCGTTTCCTGATTAGCGGATTCCTCTTTATCTTTCCCGCTGGTCAGCGCCTCAATCAGTCTCAGTTCGTCGTCCGTCATATATTCAGAATCTGCCAGGTTAGCAACGGACAAGATTTTTTTTCGATCAGGAAGAGTCTCCTCGGCTATTTCCGGTGTATCCGCTAAAACAAGATCCATAATCGTTCCGATCGCATTATTATAGCCATCTACAGCGCTGCCCCATTCTTCCTGCCCGACATATGCATCACCCAAACCAATATAGGCCTCTATATTCTTATCGTCTATGCTGACAACTTTATTATAGGAATCAGTGGCTTCCGGCCATTTTTCAAGCTCAAGATAGGCTTTTCCAAGTCCGAAATAAGCCCCCATATTTTTATCGTCAATCTTGATGACTTCTGAAAATGCAGCAGCCGCATTTTCATAATCCATTTCCGACAGGTATTTCTGTCCCAGACTAAGTTTCTTTTCAATCAGAGACTCCCTTCGTTTTTCCAGAATCTCCGGCAATATAAAAAGAATAACTCCTGCCAGAACGATCAAAACAGCCACGACCGCGATGACAATTCTTCTGGTATTTGATTGTGATTTCCGTTCTTTGATGTTATCCATAAATCACCTCCTTCATAATCGATTGTAACATACTGTAATATCATCTTCCAATGAACATTCGTTTTTCCTGTTAGACAGCAGCACAAAACAGGAAAGGCAGACGGCTCAATCATTTTTTGATTCTTCACCGTTTTCACCTTCGTGAAAACGCCTCATACACGTACGGAGCATGTGTTAACACCCTGGCGGTCAGCATGGTCGGAAAATGTGAATTATTAATGTTATAAAAACCAACTCCATTGTAGTTTTTATAACAATGTGGTATATCAATCAATGAAGACCAAGTCTATTATTGACTATTGTCTGTCACAATTTACATGTAGTTGTAACACATGGAAAAAGGAGAAAAAAATGAAAAAGAGAATCTTTTTATCTATGATCCTTGCTGCAGTTATGATGGCAGCAGTCCTTGCAGGATGCAGTTCCGGCGGCTCTGCAGCGCAGAAGGAAGAGCCCGCCGCAGCAGAAAGTACTCAGGAAGAAGCCGCACCTGCTGAAACAAAGGCAGAGGATGCAGCAGCAGAAACCGAGAGCACTGAAGCGGCAACAA
>CACZNZ010000411.1 GCA_902782625.1 uncultured Lachnospiraceae bacterium
AGCCGGAACGAAGGCAGCCATCACCACGACAGACTGGATCGGGCTGATTCTGATTTCCTTTATACTGCCGGCTATTCTGGCACCCGCGATCAACGCCGTATGCCGCAGGCTTGGCTGGGTAAAAGATGGAGATCTGACTTTGAGTTAAAGAAGCTAATGAGAAAAGGGCAGTCGCAAACCGACGCCCTAATTTTTTTTACTGAGAAAGCCCAATCATGATCAGAATAATCCAAGGAATAGAATGCTTTAAACTTATACAGTTGTGATGACAATCAGGTCATCATGGTCATGGAATACTTCTTCTTTCTGTCCTGACGGGTTGATCACGATATCAAAAGTTCCATCCTGAGCAGTCTTTTTATAGCCGATGGCAATCTCGCCATAACGGGCTGCTGACGCACGAAGGGTATAAATGTCTACCGGGCGGTCTGTCTTCAGGTAGCGGGAGATTGGTTTCATAAAGATGGAGGAACCTCCTTCAGACAGCAGGCTGCTTAAGATCAGACTGTTATGACGTTGCTCAGCGATCTGCGTCATCATCTTGGATGTGATATTGCTGCTGATCACAAAGTCGGTAGCCCGTAGCATTTGTGAAAGCCGTTGGTTCCGGGTATTATTCATCTCAATGATCAGATGGATATCTGCGCCGATGGTATCTTCAATATCATTCAGCTGCAGCTGAAGCATGAGAGTGCGGGCATCGGCGTCTTCTTCTTCAATCTCTGTATCGGACATCAGCATAATACTGGAAGGATTTTCTTCCATCAAATGTTCCAGTACATTACGTTTGAAGATATTGCTTTCTCTCACATCCAGTTCGATGTTGCGCAGTTCATCTTGAGAAGGAAGCTGATCTTTGTCAATTTTACCGTTTTCTGCAGCGATAATCACTTTTGATCCCGGAGTCGAATAGGTATCTTCTTCTAAAAGAATCTGCCTGAGCATATCGGTGTATCCAAGTACCAACAAGGTATGTGGCTCTTCGGGAACATCTGGTTTGTTTTCAAACAGGCCTTCATCAGCCACGGCACGATTCTCAAGCTGCAGCGGGTTATCATCTTCCGCAATCCTGATCAGCAAGTCGCCTGGCTGGAATACCAGTTCCTCATCAGATTGGAACAATGGTTTGTCATTTCGTACCAGTCCGATGGCAACAGAATCTGAACAGCGGAGATTGATTTCATGAAGGCTGAGACCGTTCAGTTCAGGAATTTCATTCTCTACATAGATTTCATTACCCTCAAAACTGAGAAGTTCGGTAAGAATCTCAGACATACCGGGGTGACGTCCGGAATGTACCATCAGCCGGGCAATAGTCTTTTGGAAATTCAGGATAACTGTCCGTTCTCCGCCGGCGATCTTTGCCGGCTGCAATACTTCTCGTTCCCGAATAGTGGCAATAATAAATGCCTTATCATTACTGCATTCATCCAATATACTTTTACAGGCCAGGATGGTTTTCACGGTCATGAAATCATCCTTCAGATTAATGATAATGGATTTACAGGTATCCAGGGCACATACATTCAGATCATCGATATTATCCGGTCTTCCGGTGCGGCAGACTATCCGCAGATTACCTGGATCTGGTATACGGTCACTAATCTGATTTTCCATCTGGACCTTGTCTTTTTCAGCCATGATAACGACGACCGCATCCGATTGATTATCATTTGCAAGAACCAGTTCCTCAAGGATTCCCATGACATTTTCGTCAAAGCCAATGATTACCACATGTCCTTCTTCAATTACGCGGGATTTTCCTCTCTGCAGGTCCGTCACTTTCTCCTTTATCCCATTAGAAATAGTACCAATAAGGAAACTGGTAATGAAAATGCCCACGAGGGTGACAATGGTCATCACGATCAGGTAAGGAACCGTTCCTTCTTCCTTGGCCAAAACACCGGTATTGATTGCATGCATTAATGTAAACCAGATGGAGCGACCGGTCGAAGTACCGCCACTGCCGTCTGCGCCGCCTAAAGCAACGGCAGCCAACCCTCCCACGACTACGACAATCGTTGTAATGACTGCAAGCAGCAAGAGTAAAGATTTTGTTCCTTTTGACATCAGGTTGTCGAACCAATATTTAAATCTTTGCCGGAAACTGACCTTCTTCATACCGTTCCTCCTTTTGGTTAAATCTGAAAATCTTCATAAGTGATGTCTGCTGGCAGCAGACCTGGCATAGATATTGTAACATAATTATGAATTAAACTGCAATAATATACGGTCGATGAGGAGAGAAAAAATGTCTCTGGGAATAGTAGTGATAAAAATGTCAATTTGAAGTATAATAATCTTATAGCACAATCTCAGTGTGGCCTTGAAGAAGACAAAATAACAAAGACATAGAAGTTTGGCACAATACATAGGAGTAATGAATTATGGAGACAGCTACTTTAGGGAAGAACAATATCATCGAAGACTGCAAGGCTGTTCTGGTCAAAAAAAAGATCTCCGAAGACAATGTGGAAATATTTAATCTGACAGTAAAAGAAGTGCTGGACGATTACAGCGATCTCCTGGGTCCAGACCAGGAGATTCGGTACAAGGTACGGAAACGTATCGATAGGGTAGAATGTAATATTTATATTCAGGCAGATAAAATGGACCCTCTGGAGGAGGGACAACATGCGGAGGAACGTGCCCGGCAGAAGACGATCGGCAATGTACAGTTCAACCGTGATACATCTTTGTCATTCCGTTATACGAAAGGATGCAATATAGTCACGATACGCTCCGCCAGAAGGACAGGAAGCGGAAATATACTCAAACAGCCCATGGTACAGGCTGCATTAGGAGGACTGATTCTGGGGCTTCTCTGCCAGCAGCTGCCTGCGGGGACCAATCAGTTCATCATAAATGAAATCTCTACTCCGATTTTATCCATTTCCCTGAGCATTATTTCAGGGATCATGGGGCCGGTTATGTTTGTTTCGATCGTGAAAGCGGTCGGGCTTCTTGACAGCATAGATGATTTGACCGGTCTTGGATCCACAATACTGATCCGCTTTCTCATCACGGCTGTGTTAGTTGCCGTTGCTTCCATTGTAATCGGCATTTGCTTCTTCCCCCTGTTCGGCAAAGGTGGGGTTGATGTCTCGCCGGCGGTAATGATAGAGCTTCTTCTCGATATAATCCCAACCAGCCTGGTGACTCCCTTTGTGGAGAACAACTATCCTCAGCTTGTGGTCCTTGCTCTCGGGATGGGCGCTGTGCTGCTTACGCTGGGCGACCGGGTAAATGGGCTGGTAGATCTCATTGAACAGCTTGCGGAATGGCTGATCGGGTTTATGAATACCATCCTGATCATTATGCCGGTCGTGCCGTTCCTGAGTATATTCAACCTGGTAGCGAAAGGGCAGATTTCCACGTTTTTAAAAGGGTGGAAGTTTATCGTTGCTTCCTATGTCTGCATGGCAATTTGTATCGCGATCAAATTGATTAAGGTTTGTTTGAAATGTAAGATCAGTTTTCCAATACTGTGGAAGAAGACGAAACCGGTCATAGTGAAAGTTTTTTCGACAGCATCTTCTGCCAGTGCCTTGAAAATGACCTATGAGATGTCGCGTGAGGAGCTGGGCATTGATCCGGCCTTCTCTTCCCTGTGGATTCCCTTAAGCAATGGTATGCTGGATGCTAGCAGTACCATGTTCTTTGTTTTGGCACCTTTCTTTGTTGCTGAGCTGACGGGAATGCATATTTCCGTAGCTTTCCTGTTTATAGTGCTGCTTCTTGCAGTAGAACTTAGTATGGCTAACCCCGGCCTTACTGCAGGATATACGATCATCTTTCAGGCGCTGAGTATGTCAGCGGAACATGTAGGTATGTTCTCTGCCTTCAGCGTTGTGATCCGAAACTTTTCTGCTGCAATCTGCATGGCTTACAGGATTCTTGAACACATAGAAGTAGCCTGGAAGACAGGCCATATCGATATGAGCTGTTTTGACAAGGAGGCTGATTCTCAAGAGAATCAGGCTAATCCTGACTGATCATATCGCGTATACGGTCAATAAACATCTGTACCGCCGGAGTGAAGATCTGGTATTTTTTCCAGATCAGATATCCGGCGTTTTTTATT
Organism: uncultured Lachnospiraceae bacterium; assembly: GCA_902782625.1. GTDB lineage: Bacteria > Bacillota > Clostridia > Lachnospirales > Lachnospiraceae > Anaerobutyricum. Next base: position 4,085 of record CACZNZ010000411.1, read on the forward strand.
GGGGGGATGATCGGTCTTAAGCACAGAGGACTGTCTCCTGATGTGTTGATCAGTTTATCAAAGCAGATCGCATAGCCAAGGCCGTCTTCTACAAGCAGAGATGCGTTATATACCAGGTTGTAGGTCGCAATCACATTCAACGAAGACATCTCTTGCGAACCTGCAAAGTAAGGAGCAGCAGCCCTTGAGACAATCACAGGCAGTCCTTTTAAGTCTGAGAGACGGATCTCTTCTTTTTGTGCCAGAGGGCAGTCTTTTGGCATCAATAGTCCGAAGCTATCTTTCGCGGGGAGTTCAATGGACTGGTAGAGTGTGTGATCCACATCCGTAAAGATAACGGCAAAGTCGATCAATCCGTTGTCCAGTTCATCCATCAGATCCTGGGTGTCTCCACTGGTGATATGGAAGCGGATATCCGGGTGTTCTGCTGCGAGGCTTGCTGCTGTACGGGACAGGTAGTGAAAAGACCATGATTCCCCGGCTCCGATCCGAACAGATCCGGAGATATGGTTTTTGATCTGAGAGATCTCGTCTTCAGCCATCTTCATCAGATGTACCATTTCCTCTGCTCTTTTCCGGAGCACCATACCTTCTTCGGTGAGGGTGATCTTTCTGTTTCCACGAACAAAAAGTGCTGCACCGAGTTCTTCCTCCAGCTCTTTCATCTGACGTGACAGCGAAGGCTGGGAGACATGAAGTGCCTTTGCTGCTGCGGAGATTGTTCCTTCCCTGACCACAGCCAGATAGTACTGCATCGTCCGTATATCCATAAAATTCCTCCTTTCGACCTCTTCCTATTCAAATATAGCATAGGAAGGCATAGGTAACAAGTATTTGATTATAGGAAGAAATGTGGGTAAAATAGAATCAAAAAGAGGATAGACGGAGGTATATAACGATGATGAAGACAGAGGAATTGAAACTGGTAAAAGAGTGGGATAAGACATTTGCAAAAAGTGATAAGGTGGATCACTGCAAGGTGACATTCGTAAATCATTTTGGCATTACCCTTGCGGCGGATATGTATGTGCCGAAAAATGAGGATGCCAGG
>CACZNZ010000412.1 GCA_902782625.1 uncultured Lachnospiraceae bacterium
ACATGCTGCACAGGACAGTAATAAGCCCAGAACAACATCGAATACCGAATGCTGCTTCAGGAACATCGTAGACAGACAGATGGACATTGAAAGCACGAAGGCTCCATTCCGGATCATCTTTTTCTCACGGAAAAATTCACTTTCCCAGATAGCAAAAAGTGCACAGATCGAATTATACACATGGATACTAGGCAGCACGTTGGTAGGCGTATCTACCTTATACACATATCGGGTCAGTTCTACAAAAATGTTCTCTCTCGGAAAATGTTCCGGCCTGATATCCAGACCGTTCGGATAAATATAAGAAACAGCGATGAACAAAGCCATCCCGAACATCATGGTGTAACAGAATCTGCAGAACATGGAGAAATCCACATAAAACAGCACTATCGCCGTTACTGCAATAAATGCAAACCACAGCAGGTACGGTATCACAAAGACTTCCAGAAACGGAATATAGTGATCCAGGCTACAGTGGATGATATGCAGATTATAAGGTTGAACTTTTTCCACAAATTCAAACAAAATCATATAAATTACAAAAAATGCAATGATGGGCTGTAATGCTTTTTTCTTCTCATCATTCAATCTCATAAAATACTTCCTTATAATAAAATGTTCTGAACAACTCAGGTCTTGCGGTTAACATTCTAGATTCCTATAAGAATGTACTTCATTTCCATCGAGAAGTCAATCAAAAAAAAGAATTTTCATAATATCTTAAGAGATTCAGATCACATAATCATTGCCATTTCTCTGGTAATGCCAGTCCATCAGGTCTTCGAGTGTTACATCTTCTACAACACTGTTGATCGCATCATTCAGCTTTTTCCATAATATGATTGTCGCACAGTCATCTACCTTATCACAGAAAGCACCGTCTTCTCCTGCTTCGAGACAGACAACGGGAGCGAGACTTCCTTCTGTAAGCCGCAGGATCATCCCGGCTGTATACTCTCTGGGCTGTTTCGTCAAAAGATATCCTCCCTGAGGCCCTCTTACACTTCTGACATACCCGGCTTTATTGAGTGCCGCAATAATCTGTTCCAGATATTTTCTGGACAGATCCTGGCGCAGCGCAATATCTTTGATGCGGACCGGAACACCTTCCTGCCCATGCAGAGCTATGTCCAGCATGAGCCTTAACGCATACCTGCCCTTCGTAGAAATCTTCATACTCGGTCCTCCTTATGAATAATACTACTTTTCATAGCGACTTTATATAGATTGTAGCGCGAAAACATCGATTTGGCAACCATGATTTCTGATACTCTATTCTTGCGTTTTGAACATACATGTAGTAAAATAATGGAAAAGAAAAGATATAAACGGAGGTGTTTCAATGGATATAAAATCATCATTTACCAATGATCAGATTCTTGCCTGGTTTGACTATTATTCCAAAAAATCAGGAATTGATATTGAGAAGATAAAACTGATTGATATCAGCAAGAAAAAGAAAAATCTTATTCCGACGATCGAGACACATAAAAGAGTTCTGGTCTTTATTGATGACGGTCATCCCGGTTTCTTCTTTGACCTTTGGGAGAGCGGCCTGGGCGACTGTGAGGTATGGTTCAACACGGGAACCGACCCGAATGGAGACTCTACGATCTGCCATCTCTCCGACATGATCGACAGAGAAATCTCCGAACCCTCTGTCATGCTCATTATCAATCCCAACGCAAGAAGCTCTTACCGTCTCGGAATCCAGAACACGAATTTCTCCCAGGGATCTGTCAGATATGTGGCCAGTGAGATCCGCGCGATCATCATTCAGAAACTTCACCTCGATGATCAGGATAATATCTGTATCATCAGCGGAGAGAGTATTGCCGTAGAATCCGCCATGATCGCCAACGACGGACATATCATTGCTGTAGAATACAATAAACATGACCGCTACTCCATGGAAGATAACATCACCAAGTTCGGGCTGCAGAATGTCTCCATCGTAGATGATACTTCCAGAGAATCCATGAAGGATCTTCCGGTTCCTTCATTATCCTTTATTGTTGCTACCAAGCGGTTTGAAGAGGAGATACAGAATCTCCTGAAACTGAATCCGGATATGAAATTCGTTGTATATACGCTTGAGCTCGATATCCTCTCCGATATCATCAGCATTTTCGATAAATACAAGATCAACCGGACCGAGGTCGTTCAGATTTCCATGTCCAAACTCAACAATAAAGGTGTATTTGAGGCAAAACCGGCTCCATGGATCCTCTCCGGCGAGCCCAATGTTTAAACCTGTATGAATATCACGTAGTTTTTATACTCCTTTTTGAAGAACGCTTATCACCAGGGCGACTTGCTTACCTTGGTGATAAGCAATGCTTCTGACCTCAGGTAAGCCTCATCTACAGGTTTTCTTTGTTCTTCCGTAAGACCCCTCGTATCGGCAAATGTCTGCCAGGAACTCATCACCAGCAAAAGATCTGTCATCGATTGCGCATTGGTGATTTTTTTTTGATAGCTTTCAATCTGTTCTTCCAGTTTACCCATTATTCTTCCTCCTTTATGTTAATCCTCTTTGAATTCTCTTCTTCCGAGCCGCACATCATTTAACTGGTCTGCATATTCTTCCTCTACGTAATCAAGCAGATAGTTTTTATCTCCACCGGCCTTTTCATGATTGATCTGACGGATCTGTTCTTCTATCTCAAGAACTTCTTCATGGAAATCCGATGCCGCTATCCTTCTTGCGCCCTGCCCCATAACGATCACCTGTTCCAGATGATCTGATGTCGCCACCGTCACATCATATTTCTTTGCAATCTCATGGGTTGTCTTCTCGATATACTGATCGGCTGTCTCTGCTTCTTTGGTAAAGACAACATAGATATTATGATATTTATATACCTCTCCTTTGTTCCCTTTTACACGGTAAGCGTCAAAGACAACGATTGTCTCTATACCTGTGAAGCCCTGATAATTACAGAGGATATCCATCAGTTTCTGTCTGGCACCGTCCATATGATCTTGTGCAAGGCTCTGGAGTTCCTCCCAGGCAAATATAATATTATACCCATCTACCAGAAGATACTGTTTTTTCTTGTCTTTTTTCGGTTTCCGATAAGTCCCTGGAGCTGATTCGCCATAGTCGGCTATCGTCTTTTTCCGGAATCCGCTATAGGTATCCTCTTTTGTCTTTCCTTTTCCGAACTCCCTCTCATAGATCGCCTGAAATGCCGCATCCTCTTCCATATTCGCTCTTGATCCTGCCGGATGCAAAACTTCCTTTCGCTGGAATCTTCCGGAAAGTTCCTGCTCCTTGATGTGGGCATGATCCGGGACTTCATTCCATGGAACAAAGTACCCTGCTCCATGAGAGCAAAAGATTGAACCGGTCGGCCGATCCATATCCGCTTCGCTGTCATAACAAAGACCTTCGAGTACTTCGTCTGTATTGTGGCACGGAAGATAGCCATGCATCTCCAGAGATAATCTGCCTTCCCCTCCTGTATAGGATAGGACATCCTGCATATAATTCATGATCTCTCCGGCCGGTGCCATTCCATATAGTGTTGCCGTTCCGTCTTCCACGACCGTCCGCTCGGCGTCAATCGTACCGTCCATTCTCTGGATATCCGACATTCCTCTGCCTACAAAGTCTGATGGTATACTCAGGGCAAAATCATACCAGGGTTCTAACAGCACATTTTCTGCTGACTTCAATCCCTGCCGAATCGCTCGGTAAGTTGCCTGCCTGAAATCTCCCCCTTCTGTATGCTTTAGATGGGCTCTTCCTGCAATGAGTGTCATTTTCAGATCTGTCACGGGGAATCCGCCAAGCACTCCCGGATGTTCGCATTCCATCATGTGAGTAAGAATCAGTCTCTGCCAGTTCCTGTCCAGGCTATCCTCTTTTACGGTAGTATCAAACACCAGACCTGACCCAGGCGGGAGTGGTTCTAACAACAAATGTACTTCTGCATAATGCCTGAGTGGTTCATAATGACCGATGCCTGTCACCGCTTCTTTTATCGTCTCCTTATACAGGATCTGACTCGGGCCAAATGAAACTTCCAGCCCGAATCGCTCTTTTATGATATCGGAAAGAATCTCTGTCTGAACCTGTCCCATCAGCGCAAATGAAATCTCTTCTGTGTGGGGATCCCATCGTATATGAAGAAGCGGCTCCTCTTCTTCAAGCTGCCGCAAAAGTCCGTAAGTTTTGGCTTTATCGGTTCCTGCAGGCAGTATGAGCTGATGTGTCAGTACCGGCTGCAGCAATGGCACAGAGGCATTATTTTCTATCCCCAAACCCTGACCAGCCGATGTATCATAAAGGCCGGTCACTGCACAGATCGTTCCTGCACTGGCTTCGCTGACCATCTCAAACCGCTCACCGGAATACAGGCGGATCTGGTTAACTTTTCCTTCCCCGGACGGGGAGCTTTTTACCGGAAGACTTCCTCCGGTTACTTTTAGAAATGTAAGTCTCTCCCCTTTGTCATCCCTCGAAATCTTGTAGACCTTCGCGCCAAATGCATCGGGATAGTCCGGTATCTGAATATACTGATGCATGCCTTCCAGCAGTTCCTGTACGCCGGAAACTTTCAGGGCAGAGCCAAAGTAACATGGAAAGAGTTTCCTTTCCTGAATCAGTCTCCTGATATCTTCCTGCCGGATTTCGGATCCTGTCATATAGGCATCGAGGAGAGTCTCATCACAAAGAGCAATCTCCTCCATGGCCGTTTCTTTATCACAGCCAAGTCCCAGATCCACACAGTTCTCATCCAGTTCCTTTTTCAGTTGTCTGAGGATTCTCGAACGATCTGCCGTCTCCTGATCCATCTTATTGACAAAGACAAAGACCGGAACCCGGTGCATGGCAAGCAGTCGCCATAATGTTCTGGTATGGCTCTGAACCCCGTCGGTCCCATTGATAACCAGAATGGCGTAATCCATGACCTGGATCGATCTTTCCATCTCTGCAGAAAAATCAATATGTCCGGGGGTGTCAAGAAGAGTGATATCGAGATCTTCAAAGGAAAATCTGGCCATCTTGGAAAAAATCGTGATTCCTCTCTTCTTCTCGAGCACATCTGTATCCAGAAATGCATCGCCATGATCCACTCTTCCCAGCTTTCTCCTACTGCCTCCAAGATACAGCATTGCCTCCGATAAAGTTGTCTTGCCGGCATCCACATGTGCCAGAATGCCGATAGTTATCTTCCTGTTCATAACAGGCTCCTTTATAAAAAAGAAAACAGCGACACGACTTTTGACAAGTCCTGCCGCCTTCCTCTCCTGACGGAGATGGAGGGATTTGAACCCTCGCGCCGGTGTTCGCCGACCTACCGCATTTCGAGTGCGGACCCTTCAGCCACTTGGGTACATCTCCTGGTCTGATTTTTTACATTGCAATCGATAAGGATGCCATAAAGGCACCCTTATCCGATAACAATCAACGCATATTATAACAAAACTTCCCTGAAAATGCAACGATTATTCACGGTGCATGGAGAAAGAATCCAGATCATAGGAGGACAGATTCTCAAGGATGAGTCTGCCGTCAGCTGATTTGATCAGTTTATCTCTGGCTCTCTTACTCTCCATCTCTGTCTTATGTTTGCTCGGCCCGCCTACACAGCCGCCTAAGCATACCATACCTTCGATAAAGTCTTCTTTCAGTCTTCCTCTCTCAAGCATCATCAATGCTTTGCGGCACTCATCCGCGCCATTACATACATTGACAGTGATATCTGTATTCTCGTTCTCTTCTTTCAGTGACTGCACTACCGCTGCGGTAACACCGCCGCTGTTGCCGAATCTCTTACCGTAAACAGAA
>CACZNZ010000413.1 GCA_902782625.1 uncultured Lachnospiraceae bacterium
AAACTGATCCTGCGTCTCCGGAAGGAAAAAGGTAGGGTAAGTCTTTATCTCACAATCCGGATTGATCTCCTGTATTCTTTCTTTTGCAACATCAACTTTATACTTTCCAACAGTTTTTCTCGTGGCTATAATCTGACGGTTCAGATTCGAGAGGCATACTTTGTCATGGTCGATCAGATCTAAGGCTCCGATCCCCGATCTGGCCAGCGCTTCCACAACATAGCCACCCACTCCGCCGATTCCGAATACTGCCACTTTGCAACGCGAAAGCCTCTCTATCGCATCTTTTCCGTATATCAACTCAGTTCTGATTAACCACTCTGACATAGGCTCCTCCTTCTTCAGGTGATATCCGCCAGACGGCATCGTGCAATTTTCGTCAGATCTTCAGGAGACAGTTCAATCTGAAATCCAACTTTCCCTGCACTGACAAAAATCGTATCATACTGCCCGGCTGTCTCATGAAGAAAAGTCGGAAACTGTTTTTTCATTCCAATCGGGGAACACCCCCCATGTACATATCCGGTGAGAGGCAGAAGATCTTTTTGTTTGATCATGCTGACCGCCTTTTCTCCGGCAGCTTTGGCCGCTTTCTTAAGATCAAGCTCTTTCCCGACCGGAATCACAAACACATAAAAGGATCCTGATTTCCCCTGAGTGACCAGTGTTTTAAACACTTTTTGGGCATCTTCCTTTAAAAGGGCGGCAATTTCCTCCCCGCTCATCGTGGGGTCCGGCTCGTACGTATATGCCTGATAGGGTATTTTCTTTCCATCAAGCACACGCATTACATTTGTTTTATCTTTGGATTTTGATTTCATCGGCCGCATCCTCTCTGCCAGATTTCGTTTTCTTCATGGAATGCCCTATTATACCATATTCCGCATTATCCTACAAATTCAGTATTCAACGAATCTCTTCCGTATGATGTATTGAATTTCCTCAACACGTGGAGTATAATTTATCCGATAACGGATGAGAACAAACAGGTTCATGAAAGGAGCTCTTACCATGAGCGACAGAGCAGACAAATATCAATTCTACGGATGGAAAGAGGCAGAAAATATCTGCCTTCCTGATGATTCTGATTCTATTATCAAAACCCCGGCGGATCTTTATGACCGTCTATGTGACATCTGGTGCCGGGAAACCTGCGCTCCGAGAATCCGTGCCGGCTGGACGCCGGAGAATAAAACCTCAGGACAGTGTTCCATCACATCATTTCTCGTGCAGGATCTCTTCGGCGGCAAGGTATACGGCGTACCACGCCCCGGCGGGACATTCCACTGCTACAATGAAGTAGATGGCATTGTTTTTGATCTTACCAGTGAACAGTTTGGCGATGAAAAACTTTGTTATGAAAACAATCCTGTCCAAAGCCGGGCAGAACATTTTCAAAAAGAAGAGAAATATCAGCGTTATCTTCTGCTGAAAGATAAGCTTGCTGCCAGTCTTCATTAAGGCACCAGCAGGTCTTCGAGCATCTTCATCATAGCAGGAATATCATAAGGCTTTGCAAGATGGCCGTCCATCCCGCCATCAAGCGCCTGCCTGCGATCTTCTTCAAATGCATTTGCCGTCACTGCCACGATTGGAAGTGCGGCTTTTGTTTTGTCTTCCAAAGCCCGGATCTGCCGTGCTGCTTCATAGCCGTCCATCTTTGGCATCTGGATGTCCATGAGAATCACATCATAGGTTCCGGCCGGCGCATCGTGAAGCATCTCCACCGCCTGCTCACCGTCCGAAGCGATATCTATGATAAACCCATAATTAGATAGAATATTTTCAGCGATGATCTGATTCATCTCATTATCTTCCGCAAGCAAAATCCTCTTGCCCGCAAACGGATTACTCACCTGTTTCTGCACAGAAGCAGTTTGATCAGGTTTTTCCTCCGCACGAGCCGGTATTTCTGGCGGATATCCGGCTTTACAGGGAATTGTCACCGTAAACTCAGTACCTTTCCCTGTTTCGCTGTCAACCAGAATCGTGCCGTTCATCATATCCACGATACTTTTCGTTATGGCCATCCCAAGACCTGTTCCCTGGATATTGCTGACTGTGCTGGTCCTTTCTCTTGTAAATGTATCAAAAATGGTCTCCCTGAATTCTTCGCTCATCCCTATTCCAGTATCATGAATACGGAATTCAAAAACAGGGCAGCCTTCCTCATTCGGAGGCAGTTCTTTTATATGCAGACTGATCGTCCCTTCTTGCGGTGTGAATTTGACCGCATTGGATAAAATGTTTAATAAGATCTGATTCAATCTGAGCCTGTCAACCTTGATATACTCATGATCAAGCTTTTCAATCTCTACGTTCAGATTAATGTTTTTTGCATCGGCACCGGACTGTGTGATTATCTGAACATCATGTACCAGACCCGGCAGACATACCGATTCTTCCTGCAGCGTCATTTTCCCGCTTTCGATGCGGCTCATATCAAGCACATCGTTGATCAGACTTAGAAGATGCTGACTGGCAATGTGTATCTTATCAAGATAATCCTCGACCTGTTCCCTGTTGTCGAGACTGTTCTTGGAAAGGGTCGTAAATCCTATGATGGCATTCATCGGTGTACGAATATCATGGGACATATTATTCAGAAAAGTCGTCTTGGCTTTGTTCGCATATTCCAGTTCCTTACGATACTCTTCCTTTTCATCTTCCACAACAAAACTGTGCAAAAGACAGGTGCCAAGCATATACCCCATGGCATAAAGAGGCAGGAGTGGATAGACAATCTGGAATGATATCAACAGTACCATGACGATACCAAAGAAGCCAATCGTCTGGTGTCTGAGTTTTACGGTCCCCTCCGACGTAGAAGAAATATAAAGGGTATAAACCGATGTCACTAAAAACATAAGGATCTGGAAGGCCAGTGTGACGTATCTCAGGCTGCCTGCATGGTAGCCGCCGCTTTCATCGAACCAGAAAAGAACCGGGGTAAAAAAGTTGACGATCACGATGATGATCTCAAATCCCAAAAACAGATTTCCGGTATAATAGAGCATTTTATCAAAGGTATTCCAGCTTTCCAGGTAAGCGATCACATACCAGGTCCAAAGCATAACCGATGCGGCCATGGCAACAAAATACAACGAAGTATCAATGTATTGGAGCTTCGTCAGTCTGAACACGTCAAGAATCCCCCAGAGCGCATCGGTAACATAGTAGCTTAAAACGCCCAGCAGAAAATTACGATATTTTCTTTTTGTCGGGGAGAGTTCTTCCGATTCACGAACCCACAGAATATCCCGGTTAATAATCAGCAGTATCAATGCTGCCAGAATTCCTATAATGGAATAAGTCATGTCCGTTCTCCTATAAACTTTCCAAAAATGCTCTGGCTTCCTTCGTTCCGCCGCTTGACCGGAAACTTTCGGATATCCTGATCGCATTTTCCTTATAAGAAGGTTCTGTCATTATTTCATTTAATGCCATCATTATATCCTCTTCCGAGATGGATTTCAATCGGATACCGGCACCAAGTTCCTCTGTTCTTTTTGCGACAGCTCCCTGTTCAGGAGTCTGCGGAAACAGCACCAGCGGAACCTCATAATACAAGCCCTCGGAAACCGAATTCATCCCACAGTGCGTGATAAATGCATCGGCAATCTGAAGCACGGCCATCTGATCTACAGACTCATAAATCCGGATATTGTCCGGCAGATCCTCAAAATGTTCTGTATTTGTCCCCATGGAGATGATAACCTGCCAGTCTGTCTCTCCGAGCACATGAATACAGTTCCGATAGAATTCTTTGTTCTGATTGACTGTCCCCATGGAGATATATATGGTTTTTTCAGCTGTTTTCTCATAAGATGTCGTGACGGGCCGGACCAAAGGCCCGATAAAATGATACCGGTCAGAAAATGTTTCTGCACAAGGCTGGAAGTATCTGGACGTATATACAATCGTATTCGTCTCATTGTCATTCTGTACGATATCAAGCAATCCTTTCACCGGATAACCCTTTTCCCGAAGCCGTCTGATCTGCTTCTGGATCCTCGGCATGGAAAACAGCATCTTTGCGATATCCCACGGAGTCTCTTTCATATACTTCGCTGAATACCGGTTAAAGGCGAACGTCGTCGTGGAAGACACATAGGGGAGTCCATGTTTCATCGCCACAAGTTTCCCCCAGAAAGCAACCGAGTCGGAGACGATAAAATCAGGTTTAATCTCTTCGATTTTCCTTGTGGTCATCTCATCTAATGCCAACGTCGAAGAGACAAGCAGTTCTGTGGCGAACACCTTGTCTTTTCCGACCCGGTCTGCGTTCTCTTTATCCTCCATATCAAAATCATATCCATCACAGCCAATGAACACAGCACCCGCCTGCTCGATCTTTTCCCGGAACATTTCAAAGGAAAAGTAATAAACCTGATGACCCGCATCTGTCAGTTCTTTTACGAGTCCGAGCGTCGGATTGGTATGTCCATGGGCCGGGATACAAAACCATGCAATTTTTTTCATAAATTTGTCTCTTTACCTTACTTTGATCAAAGAAGAGGTTGTCACAATCAAATCTGATGAAGTACTTTGCTGACTTCTTCTGTAAACTTCTCAGGGTAGTCACTGACCAGCATATGTGTGCTTTTCGGGAACATCACAGCTCTGTACGGTGTCACAATATGTTCTTTGTACCAGTCTGCAAGATCCGGTGAAAACAGCGAACCGGGATCCGCATAAAAATAAGTAACCGGAACAGCGATCTGTCCTACTGTCGAACGGTTATCCTGGATTTTCATGGACTGCGCCAGACTTTTCAGTACGGATTCATCACAGTTTGCCAATCTTCTTTTCAGAGGTTTCTTAAGAAGAAATGCGGGTATTTTTTTCAGCTTTGGTATGGCTCCAATGGCAAATTCCTTATACAGGGAGTAAAAATCCTTATTCGCATCTGCCTCCATGTCTTCCTTCGTATATCTGCCCTGATAGAGCCCCAGTTTCCATTCCTCATCATTGAGCTGTTTCGGTGTCATGTCGCAAAGAATAATCTGTTTCAGGCTGTCGCATCCATAGATCCTGACATAGTTGAATATGACACCGGCTCCCATGGACCATCCAAGAAGCGTGACATTGGAAAGCTGAAGTCCCTGTATGATTTCATGCAGGTCGCCGGTCAGTGTTTCCATCGTTGGATTTCCGCTGTTGGCTTCTTTGCTTTTTCCGTGTCCCCGGTAATCATAGATAATGCATCTGGCCTTTTTTTGCAGGCTTTCCATCGGCTTTAGATAGATTTCATGAGTACTTGTCCACCCGTGCATCATGATCAGGGTATCCGGGCCGTCTCCTTTGTCCTCATAATACAGTTGCTCCCCGTCGCTAAGAGTAAAATAACTCATAATATTATGCCTCCTTCTGATTTACATCTCGCTCTACTCTATCTCCATCTCTGGCAGCTCCGGCACCTCATCAATCGTACCGCTTACTCCTCCGGTTACGGACATTACTTTAATCTGCTTTGAATCAGTTACTTTCAATTCATAAGACAGCCTGTCATCATCCTCACTCGGTTCCCAGGGCTGGGAGTACGTAAAGGTAATCTTGGTCAGCCCTTTTTCTTTAGGTTTCAATGTGAAAATCTGTGTTCCGCCCACTCCGACAGCTTCTTCGTCTGTCTCTTTTTCGACATATTCTGAATTAATCTCAAAAAGCTCTTTATCCTGTTCAGCCTGCCACTCATATCCCGTTGTCGGATTCGATGGCAGCTTGATCTTTGCCGTCTGTGGCTTACTTCCTTTACATGCAGTAATCATGACAGTAATACCAATGATCATGGTGATGGTTATGAATGCTCTTTTCATCGTATTATCCTCATCCTTTCTGGTCTATATGGCACATTTTTTTCTATCATACTACCTTTCCCTGATTAGAGCAAGCCGGCCATCGCCAAGAACATGAAAAGAGAAAACAGTCTTGTTGCACATGCACAAAACGGTTGCGAACAGGCCCTTGATTATGGTAAAATGAAACAAGCAATTTATTGATTAATTCAAATCAACAGGAGGAAGTGTGTCGTATGCAATTTACAAAAGAAGTTGAAGAGATGATTTGTGTTGCAAAAGGCCCAAATCACGGTCCTG
>CACZNZ010000414.1 GCA_902782625.1 uncultured Lachnospiraceae bacterium
AATGTGTTAGGAATTAGTGTCGATAACTACACTTACAAAAGAGCATACATTACGGATTCTGATGGAAAAAAACTAACAGTGACTTCCATTAAAGCAGAGCGTCATGGGAATACTTCGACAATTACTTACTATAATGGATCAGAGGTAGTTAAGTCCGCAAGCTATACTGGGACAAACAGACATGATTTTGGCGACGATGGTCTTGATATGACCATTGAATATGAGAAGAATAACAATTTTACTACCGTCCACTATGGCTACATGGATGGCGATACATTTGTAGAGTTTGATGAACAACCGGCGCCGACGAATACATCAACAGACTTCGGCTGGGCACACTTAATCTATGACTTTGCGGGAACGGACGATCAGGGTCTTCATGTAGACTGGAAATACAGTGGCACCTATTATCACACTTCCGAAACAACGAACCCCACGCAGGACGGCGTGACCATGCAGCCGATCCTGCGGTATAACAATATTAATAATAAGAATGCATGGCGCTATTACGATGGTGCTATTGATACCTATGGTCCGCTTAGAGAAGACAGCAACTGGCATGAGGTCGCGGATGGCAGTGAAATATATGTGGTCTACGAGAAACCTGAAATTCCTATGGGAGGCCATCCGTCGCTGAGTGGAGACGGACCGGATCCTGATAATCCCTATATCCTGAAAGAATCAGTTGAAAACGGAGACGGCACGAATACCCTGTCGCTCAGCGTTACCGGAAGCAGGGCTCCCATGGAACCGGATAAGGTCGCAGATGTCATCGTCGTTCTGGATCTTTCTTCCTCGATGCGGAAAGATATCGGCTCCAATACCGCATACGATAATGGTTATCAGACGAATGAAAATTCTCGCTATTATCAGGCAAAGAAAGCAGTACAGACACTGGCCGATACGCTGTACGACCTAAACGGAACAGATGAGAAATACCGCTTGGGGTTGATTACCTTCAGCAATAAGGCCACGGTGCGTCAGACTCCTACTGCAGACCGGGATGAGTTCCAGGCCAAGCTGGACGGCATCACAAAATATGAGGGCAGTGGTACAAACTGGGAGCATTCACTGCAGCTTGCAAATCAGATGAGTGCACCATCTGACCGGTCTACATATATCGTATTTATTACGGACGGCGAGCCATCTGTGCGACAGACCAGAGGAGATCTGACGAATGAGCAGCTCAGCGGTGCGAACTATACCCAGAATCCGGCTCAGGAAGGAGATCTTTTCCACGGAGGTTTGAGCGGGGGTCGTTTGTTTATAAGTTACAGTAATCCACCTGATACCACTACCCCTGATTTCCGCGATTATTTCGGAAGTGCGACATTTGGCGGCTTGGAGAACAAAGAGCCATGGGATACGCGTAACAGGGAAGCGGGGATCGATGAAGTAGCTTCAATCGTTGGCCATAATAAGGGCTTTTACGCGATCGGTGTTTCCAAAGATGTTAACAAATTGGGTGAATTTGTGGAAGCAGGAGGTGTTGACAAAGATCATTATAAGCTTGTGCGTGATTCGACGGCTTTTGATGGTGTGATTAACTCCATTTTGGGCGAGCTGACGAATCTTGATGGGGAAACGGGTCAAGCGAATGTAAAGATCTATGATGGCATTACAGATCTTACACAAACCATCGCTAAGGTCAATCAGAATGAAAACCGTTTGATTGGAGCTGATGGTAACTTTAAATATTACAAGTCAACTGCGCCTGAAAACTGGAGCACGTGGACTGCTGAACAGAAGGCGGCATATGCTCTGGGCGTGGAGTATGCGAACTTAACTGAACTACCTAATGAATACGAATCCTACTCACCGGATGAAAAAAATGCTTACGAATTGGGAAAACAGATTTCCTCCAGCTTCAGCGAATGGACGACCAGAGCAGAAGACGGCTGTGCGGCAGCTGTATACAACACCAGGACTGGTGCCGTCGAATGGAACATGGGCGAAACCTTCATGCTGGAAGACGGAGTAACCTACAAGGTGTCCTTCATCTGTTGGCCTAGTCAGGATGCATACGACATAATCGCCAAGCTTGAAAACGGAACCATTACCTTCGGGGATCTGGATGTTTATGATCAGGAGGTCTGGGATCAGTTTGAGTATGATGCTGCTGCGAATGCTTATACGCTTAAGACAAATGAGGAAGGCGCAAACACTACCTACCAAAAAGCCAAAAAAATAGGGGACTCGATAACTACATCAGGCGCCCCCCAGGAATTACTGTTTGGCGAAGTTCCAAACCTTAATCTGGCAAAGCAACAGATATATATCCATAAGGAGTGGGAAAATTCACTGGATGAAGAGTCTG
>CACZNZ010000415.1 GCA_902782625.1 uncultured Lachnospiraceae bacterium
AGGAAATCCACCATCTCCGTAAGGCTTTCCTTGGCCTCATCCTGTCCGGCCACATCCTCAAATGTGACACCGGTCTTTTTCTCGACATAGACTTTGGCATTGCTCTTTCCAACACTTCCCATCATGCCGCCTCTTCCCATACCGCGCATCACAAAATACATCACGGCATAAATCAGGATAAACGGCAGGAGATATCCCACAAGCGCCTGTGTTACCAGGGAAGATCCACTGGTATCCTGCTTCTCAAAACTCTTGAGATTGGCCTTTTCAAGCCTTGTTACCAACTCATGATCCTCATCAATTGGAATCGTGTAATAAGTGGTTTTGATCACAGGGTTATCCTGTTTCTTCGGTTCGATCAGGATCCGGCTGTCATTTATTTTTACAGTCTTGATCTGGTCTTTTTCGAGCATCGTAAGAAACTCACTGTACGTGATCTTCTTCTGCTCTCCGTTCCTGTAACGGTTCATCACCGTCGTAAAAAGAACGGTAATCCCGAGACACACCAGAAGCATCACGATAATCGACCGGATCTTCTTTCTTTTTTCAGGATTATTTTTCTTTTTGTTATTATCCATTCATTCCTCCATAAAAAATATACGGAAGCTTATTACAGTTTTTGAATCGTCTCCATGGCCTGTTCCATGTATTGATTCTCAAACCATGCAATTTTTCCTTCGTCACAGGCTTTCGCCATCTCAGGATTCACCGGAATCCTGGCCAGGACTGGCACATGGTAGGTCTGTGCAATCTCATCAATGTGGCTCTCTCCAAAGAGAGAGATCTTTTCGCCGCAATGCGGGCATTCCACATAACTCATGTTTTCTATCAGTCCGAGAATCGGCACATTCATCATACGTGCCATATTTCCTGCCTTCTCCACAATCATCCCGACAAGCTCCTGTGGAGAAGCTACGATGATAATCCCGTCGAGCGGAATGGACTGGAAGATCGTAAGCGGAACATCTCCGGTTCCCGGAGGCATGTCTACGAACATATAGTCTACGTCACCCCAGGCAGTCTCACCCCAGAACTGCTTGATGACACCGCCAAGCACCGGTCCTCTCCAGATGACCGGGTCGGTCTCATTGGACAGCATGAGGTTCACGGAAACAAGTTTGATACCGTTGTCAGATTCCGCCGGAACGATCAATCCGTCCGCATTGCCAAACAGATTCTCTTTGACCCCGAAGGATTTGGGGATTGATGGTCCTGTAATATCACCATCAAGAATCGCCGTACGGTATCCTTCCCGTCTCGAAGCACCGGCAAGCAGGGATGTTACCATGGATTTTCCTACCCCGCCCTTTCCGGAAACAATACCGATTACTTTGCCTACTTTATTCCCTTCTGCCAGCTTAACCAGAAAATCTTCCGGTTTCGGCTCCTGCCTGGATGCACAGTCAAGTCCGCAGCTGCTGCAATCATTGGAACAATCACTCATTATTGAAGTACCTCTCTTTCTAGTCTGACATTATGAAATCCGGCTGAGAAGATCCCGGACATTGGCACGGATATCCCCACCGAACACGGAGGATCCTGCCACAAACACATCGGCGCCGCAATCATGTATGTGCGCTATATTCGACGCCTTCACTCCTCCGTCCACCTCGATGGACAAAGGCAGATTCTCTTTGACAGCAATCTGCTTAAGCTCTCGGATCTTCCCGTCGATATAAGGTATATAACTCTGTCCGCCAAAGCCGGGATTTACCGACATGATCAGAACCATATCAAGTTCCGGCAGCAGGTAGCGGATGGATTCGATCGGTGTAACGGGATTGAGTGCCACAGAAGCTTTCTTCCCACAAGCTTTAATCTGCCGAACGACCCGGTCAAGATGAGTACAGGCTTCCGCATGAACCGTGATGATATCACAGCCGGCCTCAGCGAACTCTTCAATATATCTGCCAGGTTCTTCCACCATGAGATGCGCATCAAAAACGGCATCCGTTAACGGCCTCAATGATTTGATCACGACATTGCCAAAACTGATCTGTGGAACGAACATGCCGTCCATTACATCAATATGTACATACTGAGCGCCTGCTTCAAGCGAAGCCAAAACATCTCTCCCAAGATTTGCGAAATCTGCAGATAATATGGATGGTGCTAAGATTGCCATATGCTTCCTCCTTTTCTTCTTCATCGTATGATCATTCAGCATACATCATAACATAAAATAAAAAACAAGCAAGTTAATTCATAAAAAAAACATAAAAAGAGGCTGTATTGCTACAGCCTCCCGGATCATTTAAAGTATTATTTGATCGTATAGGCAGATCTTCCAAGCATCCTGCTGATCTGATACTCGTACTCATCCACGTCTTTCCTCATGCTGAGTGCATCTTCAATATCATAATCCACATACTGACCATTGCGATATCCGACAACTCTGTTGGTTGCACCTGCGCAAAGCAGATCTACAGCCAGAGCGCTCATATAAGATGCATAAACCCGATCCTGTGCTGTCGGTCTTCCACCACGCTGCACATAACCGAGAATGGTTGCCCTTGTCTCGATACCGGTTGCTTCTTCAATATCTTTTGCCATTCCGTAGGAATGTCCGATACCTTCCGCATTGATGATCAGATGATGTCTCTTACCCTTCGCATGAGTCTCCATAATGCCATCGATCAGGTTAAGCAGCAGCTTCGGTTTATTGCCATCGTAACGTTCCGGAATAATGATTTCCTCAGCACCTGCTGCAATGCCGCACCACAGTGCGATGTATCCTGCATCACGGCCCATTACCTCGATAATGGAACATCTCTCATGGGAAGCTGAAGTATCTCTGATCTTATCGATAGCGTCCATCGCTGTGTTGACAGCCGTGTCAAAACCAATCGTATACTCGGTACATGCGATGTCAAGATCGATCGTACCCGGCAGAGCAACCGTATTGATTCCCTGTGCAGCAAGTTTCTGTGCACCACGGAAAGATCCGTCTCCACCGATAACGATCAGGCCGTCTATGCCATGTTTCCGGAGAATGTCTGCCGCCCGTTCCTGAACCGCAAGCTCTTTAAATTCCGGACATCTTGCTGTGTACAGTACGGTACCACCGGTGGAGATGATATCCTTCGTGAAGTCTTTAGACATCTCGAAGATCTCCTCCTTCAGAAGACCGCTGTATCCTCTCATGATACCTTTGACATTAACCCCCCTTGCCCATGCGGTACGAGCAGCAGCACGAATGGCTGCATTCATCCCCGGAGAATCTCCGCCGCTGGTAAGAATTCCAATTGTTTCCACTGCAGAAGCATTTTTGCCCATTTTTTCTACCTCTCTCCTCATGTAATCCTCTTCTTCAACAGGTTTCATTCTTACTACCTATCATATCTCTTTTTCGGCATTTTTTCAATAGAAGCTTCCACTACCTTAACATTATCTTTCCCGAACAGTTCTCCAAGAGAAGAGAGGGACTCTCCGTTGATGGAAATGTTCTTATAGGAAGGCAGTTTTTTTACGGCTCGCTCTTTTCTGGAAAAAACTTTTACTGCACAATCGCCCGGATGCTTTCTGATCACATCATCAAGTGCATCACTGTTTGCCCGGAACTGTTCGATGCCGTCTGTCTGGATCCAAAGATCCTTTGGCACCATATCCATCGGCATGATCAGATCGGCAATCAGTTTACCCTCCTGCTCAGAGACACTGGCACGTCCGCGGATGTAAAGCCGGTTATCTGCCACAAGATATTCCCTGTATGCTGTATAATCTCTCGGAAAAACAATTACTTCCAAAGCACCATATAAATCTTCTATCGTGACAAAAGCCATATTCTGATTGGTTTTGGTAAGTTTCACCATCACTTCATTGACAAGCCCGCCAACAACATAAACGGTGTCATCTGTAACCCGTCCTTCTTCTTCCGTCAGGAACTGATTACTCGATGCCGTGATCTGTCTGTCCATAGATTCCATATATGCGCTGAGCGGATGTCCGCTTACATAGATCCCCAGTACTTCTTTTTCCAAAGCCAGCTTTTGTTCTTCCTCATATTCCCCTACATCCGGATAGTGGAAAGCATATTGTTCTTTCTCTTCTTCGCTGAAAAAGTCAAACAGCGACATCTGTCCCGAGATGCTCTCCTTCTTCTCCCGATTGGCCTCCGAAAGAAGTGTAGGGTAAGCAAGCATCTGCTGCTTTCTGGTTTTTCCCATACTGTCAAATGTACCGGCTTTGATCAGATTCTCGATGGTCCTCTTGTTGATCTCCTTGCTGGAGAGTCTGCTCATAAAATCTTTCAGATCCTTATAAGGTCCGTTTTCTTCCCTCTCCCGGATCATTGTATCGATTACATTGACACCCAGGCTTCGAATGGCCGCAAGCCCGTACCGGATTGCTCCGTCTGATACGGAAAATCCCCGTTCTCCCTCATTGATGTCAGGAGGCAGTATTTTAATTCCCATCTGTCGGCATGTATTGATATACTCTGTGATCTTAGAAGTATTTCCCATCATCGAAGTAAGCAGCGCTGCCATAAACTCGACCGGATAGTAACAACGAAGCCAGGCTGTCCGATAGGATACCACTGCATAGGCGGCAGCATGAGATTTGTTGAAAGCATACTTCGCAAAGTCCACCATCTCGTCAAACACATGATTGGCTGTCTCTTCCGGAATTCCTCTCTTTATGCAGCCTTCCACACCTTCTTCTTCATTGCCATAGACGAAATTATGACGTTCTCTGGCCATCACATCGCCTTTTTTCTTGGACATCGCTCGTCGCACCAGATCACTTCGTCCCAAAGTAT
>CACZNZ010000416.1 GCA_902782625.1 uncultured Lachnospiraceae bacterium
TATGGAACAATGTCCTGATCCGATAGCCCCATATGTCGCAAGCGGCAATGTCGCAGTCTCAATACCGGCAACACCGCCGGCCTCATATCGGCCAGATCGCTTTCCAAAAGATCTCCATTGTCCAGCTCAGTTGTTGTCTTCACAAACCGGAAAACAAAAGCAGTTCCCTTAAATAATATACTACCCTCCGCACAGTGTCAATTACCCGTTTTTCTGTTTACAGATGATTTTCGTGTTACTGTTTTCATCCTTTCCACAGCCACACAGAGCGGAGAGTTTCATCGTAACAATACATTAATCATGGTATTCCTGATTATCGTTTAGGCGGCAGCTTTTCCAGTTCAGGAGTGAATCGTTCAAATTCCCTGTGGCCGATTTCTTTGACACGGATCCTGGCAGCAGCCTGGCATGCTATTCCTTAACAGTTATATATTTTGCGTAATTTAAAGCATGCTGCTTCTTTCATTTACGTAAATAATGTGATATAATGGAATCAAATCTGAAAGGAAAAGAGGGATGGTGTGGGACAAGGTAAAGTAACGATCAAACAGATCGCCGATATGGCAGGAGTATCCATTGCCACCGTATCGCATGTGATCAATCACACTCGCTATGTAAGCCCGGATCTGGTGGAAAAAGTCAACCGGATCATTCGGGAGACCGGATACGACAGCAAGATCACGACAAAGAAAAAAAGGCTCCGTACTGGCAGAAACTCCCTGATCGCAGGAGTTTTTCCCAATCTGGATACTTCTCTTTATCAGGAGATGACGGGCTTCCTGAATACGTTGGCAATAGACAGGGGATTTCAGCTCGCCATCTATCTGTCCGGGGATGATATCGAAATCGAAAAGCAGATACTTAATCGTCTTTTGCAGGACAAAGCTCTTTCCGGGGTTTTTCTGATTCCGGTGGGGACCAATGTCACGGATTATCATGATTTTCTGTCATCAGATATCCCGATGGTGTGTATTGAGCGGTCTTTGCATGCCACAGAGGTTTCTTCTGTTGAGTTCCAGGACCGTGCCGGTATGCTGGAAGGAACGAGACACCTTCTGGAAAGCGGCCACAGAATCATCCTGTATCTGAGAGAACAGTTTCCGGGGACCTCTCGTCAGGAACGTGCTGAAGGATATCTGGAAGCGCTGCGGGAAGCCGGAATCAATCCGTATCGGGCGAGCATCCTGGATGTCGATGTGACCGGAGAAGAACAGGCATGTGTGACTGCCATCGAGAAGGCTTTGAACCGGATCAAACCTACAGCCGTGATCGCAAGCGGAAACCGGCTGACGAGGATCCTGCTGCAGACAATTCGAAATGCAGGGATAGCATATCCGGAGGAGATCTCGATCCTGGGATTCGGCGATGAGAAGTGGACAGAACTGATCGATCCGCCGCTTACGACACTCAAGCGTTCTGCTGAAGAGATTTGCCGCAGAGCAATGGAGATCATGATGCGGATGATCGATACGGGGGTGAAGGATCCCGTCCGGGAATATGTGAATGTGACTTTGGATCTCCAGAAATCGATCCGGATGATGGAGAGCAGTCCTTATGGAGATCTGGCGGTTTCGGCGGACAAGATCGTCCTAAGTGAATCGGAAAAGAAACTGATCCGTCGAGGACGTTATCGTGTTGCCATTGCCTTTCATTACATGGGAACAGCCTGGGCGGAGCTTCATGAAAGAGGAATCCGTGATGAGCTGGAGATGTATGGGATCGAGATTATCTCAGTCATGGATGCTCATTTTGATCCGGCACTCCAGATTGCACAGCTGGAAAGCATAAAAATCACCCATCCGGATGCTGTGATTGCCGTGCCGACGGACGATAAACTGACAGCAGACGCTTTTGTAGAACTGTCCAAAAGCGCCAAGATCGTCTTTTTGGGAAGTATTCCCGAGAATATAGAACCGAATGCTTATGTCTCTTATGTATCGGTTAACGAATGGGAGAACGGTACAAATATCGGCAGACTTATGGGAGAGTATTACCGCAGTGAAAAAGAAATCAAAGTCGGCATGATCATACACGGAGCTACATTCTATGGCACTACCTCCAGGGATCAGGCGGCAGAGAAGATCCTTAA
>CACZNZ010000417.1 GCA_902782625.1 uncultured Lachnospiraceae bacterium
AGGAAGGCTCATCCATAAATCACGGTTCCGCTGTAATGGGGGATATTATTCACTATGTCCTGACTTATGGTAATGCGAGTATGAATCTTGCAGGTGCTGTGATTGAAGATCAGATGACAGACCTTCAGAAGCTGGTGGGATCTGTAACAGTTAAAAAGGCAAATGGTGAGACTTTTACAATGCCTACAGGAACTGGTCCGTGGTCTATAAATGGTGTCAATTGGGAATTCTGGGATGACGGAAAGTATTCTTCGACTGAGAAAATCTGCTTGTTTATGTATACGCTTCCTGCAGATATTGGTTATGGACCGATCACGATTGAATATGACACACAGATCATCAGTGAAGCTGATGCTAATGAATCTGGCATTAGTAATGATCAGGTAGTGTATAATGAATTCAGGTATGGAAATAATACGGTTGAAACATATGTTAATATTGAGTTTCCGAAGGAGATGAAACATAACCCGCAGGTCAGAAAAGAGTTTGATCACTGGGATGTAGATACTGGTAAAGCATATTGGAATATTATAGTTGAAAAAGATAGCGAGTCTGCTTATCCTACTGAAAATGTATCGGTATGTGAGAACACTGATAGAAATGAAGTCTTTTTTAAATCTGTACCGCAGGGGGTGTATTATTACACAGCTTTATCAAGTGAATTTGATGTAATTGATGCAGTCATTACAACAGATGATGGAACAATTCTTACTCCAGGAGTAGATTATACTATTAATGTTGATAAGGCGGAGTTCATTTTCCCAGTATTGAATGAAAGGGTTCACATTAATCTTGCTTATCAGGCTCCTGTTAAAATTGTTAATGGCACTTATATGAAGAATAATGTCAGACTGAATAACGGTAAGGAGGCAGAAGCAGAAGCAACATATAGCATCCCGGAAATAGATGTTATCAAGAATGGGAAATATTCAGAAGCTGATAGATTAATCGAATGGGAAGTTCTTATTAATCCTTCAAATAAGGAATTCCCAGATTCTGATCCCGTACAGGTACTGTTTACCGATCAGATTCCGCAAGGATTGATTCTTGTTAATGCTGAGTCAAAAACAGAGGGTAATGCATCAATTTCCGTAAAATATGAGGGCAATGTATGGTATGGACCATATTATGTAAGTGCTTTTCCGAACGCCAATAATAAGATTGAAAACTTGGATATCACATTACGCAATATAAACAATGGAGTGAATGCATATGGTCTGAATGGGAATAGAATTATTATTAAATACTATACAAAAATCTCTGATGAACAGTGGGATCAAATCACTAGTTCCGCATCTGGAGCAAAGACGTTTGAAAATTATGCAAGTATTACCGCTGGTGATAATCAGAAGTTTGAAGCTGTCGAACGAGTTACTGTTACTTCCGATGACTACCTGACAAAAACAGACTCTACAAAAGAGAGTGGCGGATTTGTCGTCGATAGTGAAGATAATAAGAGCAAAAATATCACATACACTGTTGAAATAAATCCACATGGGTATAAATTAAATAGTGGTTCCTCGCTTTCTTTGACTGACTATATTGATACAAACATGGATCTTCAGCCAGAGTCGGTAAGCCTATCCATGGCTACAATGGGAGAAAATGGGAAACTGGTTGCAAACAACGAATCTGTTCCCTCGGGAATAGAAACTTCGTATAATGATGATACACGCTTGTTCTCGATCAAGAATATACCTGATCAAACCCCGTTTCTACTTACATATACATGTGTGGCTCGTGCACAGGGACAGGATACATTCAGGAATACAGCAACACTTGTCGGTGGCGGAAGCCATAGTGCATCAGATTCGAAATCTCATATTATTCAGACCAGTGATGCTGGTGTTTCTGTTGACGGTATTGAAATCAATATCCTAAAAATAGATGAAAATAATATCAAAAAGAAACTTGCAGGTGCTGAATTCCAGTTCTATGAAGTGGAATTGGAGATAGGAGATCTTACTAATAATCCAGATTTGTATGGACAAGCATATTGGGATAATCTTCTGGCTATAGTAAACCGCATCAATGCTGGAAATGGTACAACAGAGGAAATAGCGAATATCAAGAGTCAGTTTAAGATCAAAGGCTATAATGAAATTGGCAATATAATGACTACGGGTGATTCTGGATACATCACTTCTCCGGCATTGAATGAGCATAAGTTGTACGCGTGGAAAGAAGTGAAAGCGCCAGAAGGGTATACAGCGAATGCTGATTATCATTATTTTGTAGGATATCAGTATCTTGATGTGAACACAGAAAATCCTGCAGAAACAAAGAATCTTCCAGAGGCTGAACAGCTCAATCGCAAGCATGCAGCATGGGCTCTTGATGATGCTGTTACGATAGCAAATGGAACTGCTGTTGCTTCTATCGCAAATCTTACTACTTGGACTGCTACAAACATAGAGGATAGGTACACATCAATTTCTGCCACAAAGAAGTGGGAAAACGATAGTAATAACTTGTATAAGACTCGTCCGGTAGGCGGGATCAAGCTTCAGCTTGTCCGCATCAGTGAAGATGGTACGAAA
>CACZNZ010000418.1 GCA_902782625.1 uncultured Lachnospiraceae bacterium
CCAGTGTCCAATACCAGGAACCGTCCGTATCCTGTTTGATACCGACCACGGGCGTATGGCCGTCGGCGCCATCCCTACCGTCTTTGCCGTTGTATATGGTTATGGGATTATGTTTTGTAAATGAAATCCTGTACCCTACAAGCGTTCCGTTTTCCATTACCGGATCAACATCCTCCACACAATCTTTCGTATTGAGTACGTCCACTATGCTTTTCAAGGAATTGATATTGGTATTCAGCTGATTGCAGAAAATCTCCAATTTCGCTATCCGCTCTTCGTGATCGTTCAGTTTGTCCCAGATATCCTTGTGACAGGAAGACAGCAGCAAGACCCCGGCAGATAACACTAAGCAAAGACGCTTCATATAATAAAACCATACAGTTTAACCGATGCAAATTTAAGGCGCCGCTGCAAAAAAACAAAAATGTTTATCTTTGCTAATCAGGCACTATGGTACATCTAAAAATGCCGTCTGCCTTAAAAAAATGGAAATAAAACAATCTTTATATGTCAAGGCCATTCTGTACACGGTCTTTTTCTCTTTTTTAGCTCACGGGTTCAGCTGGTTTGACGTTGCCTTCAATCATGATTCTCTTAAAGTTTTTCAACTTGACGGGAGCTGGCAGGCATACTTGGGCCGCTTCTTGATTCCCGCATATCTGTTGTTCAGGGGGAAGATTGTGGCGCCGCTCCTGGTCGCGTTTTTGTCGGTATTGTTCCTGTCCTTGTCTGTGGTTCTCACGGTGAGATTGCTTGATATCAAAAGGACGTCGAGTATCATACTTGTCTCGGCCCTGTTCGCTACCTGTCAGGTGTTGACATCCCTTTATTCGACTTATGTGTCAGCCGCTGACATTCAAATGCTTAGTTTGCTGTTCAGCGTGCTTGCAGCATGTTTCATCTTTGACCGGAGGAAATATCTGATACCCGCCGCAATCGTCTCTTTAGCCATATCCATAGCGTTGTATCAAGCCTACGCTCAGGTATTTCTCGTTCTTGCTGTTTTACGGCTGATCAAAGATCTCGCAGATAACGGCACACCTGACGGATTATGGAAAAATGGCGCCAAGACTTTGTTGTGCTTCGTCTGTGGCGCATTGATATATTATGTTGGATGGGTCATTTACATCAGAATAGTCTTTGGCTCGGGAATATCCCAGTTGCCCTCATCCGGCGCGTATAATAGTGTCGATGGAATGAGTTCCCTCTCTTTGAGGACTATCCCCGGATTGATTAAAGGAACCTATTTTATGTTCTTGAAACATGTGTTGCGGCCAGAAGGTATGAATAGCATTTTTACGGGCGTCGTTCATTTCTTTCTCGCTGCCGGTTCTGCCTATTTGCTTTCCACCAGGATACGCTCCGTTTCCGTTAGGATCTGGACCGTTCTGATAATACTGTTAATGCCGATTGCGGCCAATTTCGTGTATATCCTTATGAGAGGAGTGACACACACGCTGATGTATTTTTCATTCATAGCCTTGTTTGCCGGGGTAGTGATGTCGCTGGAGATTGGTAAGGCGGACAATCCGAAAGTAATGCATCCTCGGCTCAACAAAGGTATTTGTGTAGTGATGTCCGTTCTTCTCCTTTGGGTGGTTTGGAACAATGTTGTCTATGCCAATCAGGTACACGTTAGGAAGAGTCTTGAAGAACGGGCTACAATATCGGTCATGACGAGGCTTATTGACAAGATCGAGCAAGTTGAGGGATATGAGCCGGGTAAGACTGAAGTCGTTTTTGTCGGCAATTTGGACAAATCCGAGGTCAGGCAGATCAGGGAGGGGTACAATGCCCGCCATGTCGTAGGTGGCCATGTGAATTTCAGCGTGACTTATCATGAGACCATAAGCGATTATTTCAAATACTATCTCGCTTATCCGATAAAAGTTGCTGACAGGGATACCGCAGTATATTACAGTCAGATGCCGGAAGTCAATGAGATGCCGGCTTTCCCGACTCCAGGGTGTGCCAGAATGATTGGCGACAAGCTTGTCGTGAGACTATCTGAGTATATGAAAATAATGGGATCCAAGGAATTCCATTCCTCCCCCATGGGAGATTAATGATTGTATATGGCAGATCATTCAAGAGGTTTCGCCACGA
>CACZNZ010000419.1 GCA_902782625.1 uncultured Lachnospiraceae bacterium
ACCCTCCATTCCGTCTGCCGGTTTGAGCATATAGATTCTGCTCATATTCTCGCTTCCGAATCCTTTCGGTGCTACAGTAAGCTTCAGCTGATCCCCCTCGGTGATCTCATAATGGATCACTGCCGGAGTATTGTCTCTGGTATTTTCTCGTAAAAAAGGATCCTTCACTACTGACTTACGAAGATATCCCTGTTCATACCCCTGGCGTACTCCCTCATGGATTGCCTGAGTCAGGGATCCCCCTTCTATGTGTACATCCTGCCCGATCTCGACAAAAACGACGGCCATGCCGGTATCCTGACAGATGGGAATCTGGTCTTTGGAGGCTATCTCAAGATTCTCCATAAGCTGGGAAAGAATCTGGGATCCCAGGGGATTTTCTTCTTCTTTCCCTGCTTTATGAAGCGCTTCTTTCATATCCTCTGAAAGATAATAGTTGGCCTCTATACACATTTCCTTTATATGTTTGGTTACATCAGATGCTGTAATCGATCTCATTCTTCTTCCAGACCTTCCGGATCATCCTCCTGTGTAATATTTACCTTGACAACACCTGCCACTTTTACATTTTCATCAAGGTTCATCAAAATAACACCGGATGTGTTTCTTCCTATTACGGAAATATCACTGCTATTCATACGGATAATGATACCTTCCGTGGTAATCATCATGATCTCCTCATCATCCGATATGATCTTCATACCCATGACATAGCCTGTTTTATCTGTAATCTTATAGCTCTTCAGCCCTTTACCGCCACGGTGCTGTATCTTGTATTCCTCAACAGGTGTTCTCTTTCCCATACCTTTTTCAGATACGATCAGAACATCTCTGCCGGGGAATGCAATCTGCATGCCGATGATTTCATCGGTCTCATTCAGGCTCATTCCCCTGACTCCCATTGACTTTCTTCCTGTCTCTCTGACATCGGAAAGTTTAAAATGAATACTCATTCCTTCCCGGGACGCCATGAGAATCGTATCGTCATCCATGGCTGTCTTTACTTCGATCAGATCATCATCATCTCTTAAAGCAATTGCAGTAAGCCCTGATTTTCTGATATTTTGATAATCTTTAAAAGGTGTCTTTTTAATCAGTCCGCGCCTGGTCGCCATCACAAGATAATCAGGACTGGAATCTTTTTCTACCGTAAAGACGGCTGCTATCTTTTCTTCCGGCATAAGCTGAAGCAGATTGACGATATTCACACCCCGGGCCGTTCTGCCGGATTCAGGGATCTCATACCCTTTCAGGCGGTATACCCTTCCCTGATTCGTAAAAAACATAATGAAATTATGGGTATTGGTCATGAATATCTTGTCGATATAATCATCTTCGATCACCTGCATACCGCGGATTCCTTTTCCTCCCCGGTTTTGACTGCGGAACTGATCTTCTGTCATTCTCTTGATATAACCAAGTTTAGAAAATGTGATGACTGTATCTTTTTGAGGAATAAGATCCTCATCTTCGATATCATCCATATCCATCTCGATTGAAGTTCTTCTCTCATCACCGTATTTGTCACGAATCAGAGTAATCTCTTCTTTGATCACACCAAGAAGGACTTTTTCATCAGCAAGAATGGACTCATAATAGGTGATCCTTCGCATCAGTTCATCGTACTCTGCCTGAAGTTTTTCTCTCTCTAAACCTGTCAGAGCACGAAGTCTCATATCTACGATAGCCTGGGCCTGAACCTGAGTGAAACCAAATCTTTCCATCAGTTTTTCTCTGGCCTCGGCTACATTTTTGGATGCACGAATAATCGTGATGACCTCATCGATCACATCAAGTGCTTTCAGGAGACCTTCTAAAATATGCGCTCTTTCTTTGGCTTTGTTAAGCTCATACTGCGTTCTTCTTGTCACGACATCTCTCTGATGATTGAGATAGTGGACAAGCATCTCTTTCAGATTCATGGTCTTCGGTTGATTGTCAGCCAAAGCGAGCATGATCACACCGAACGTATCCTGAAGCTGGGTATGTTTAAATAGCTGTTTTAATAAAACATTGGCATTGACATCTTTTCTGGTCTCGATACAGATGCGCATTCCCTGACGGTCAGATTCATCTCGAAGTTCTGTAATGCCGTCAATTCTCTTCTCTCTTACCAGAGAAGCAATCTTTTCGATCAGCCTTGCCTTGTTGACCATGTAGGGGAGTTCCGTCACGATAATACGGGACTTTCCATTGGACATCGGCTCTATATTCGTGACCGCACGCACCTTGATCTTGCCGCGTCCTGTGCGGTAAGCCTTCTCGATCTCTTTCCTTCCCAGAATACATGCACCGGTCGGAAAATCCGGTCCTTTAATAATCTCGAGAAGTTCATCAATCGAGGTATCCCTGTCTTCTTCCACCTGGTTATCGATCAGACGGATCACCCCGTTGATCGTCTCTTTTAAATTATGAGGAGGGATATTTGTCGCCATACCTACCGCAATACCCTGTGCTCCGTTCACCAGCAGATTCGGAAATCGGGAAGGAAGAATGGACGGTTCTCTCTCCGTCTCATCAAAGTTCGGCACAAAATCCACAGTATCTTTATAAATATCCGCCGTCATCTCCATGGAGATTTTTGATAATCTTGCCTCTGTATAACGCATTGCCGCTGCCCCATCTCCGTCCACGGAACCGAAATTACCGTGACCATCAACCAGCGGATAGCGGGTGGACCATTCCTGGGCAAGATTTACCAGTGCTCCGTAGATGGAACTGTCACCGTGCGGATGGTACTTACCCATCGTATCACCGACGATACGGGCACATTTTCTATGAGGTTTATCAGGCCCGTTATTCAGCTCGATCATCGAATAAAGAATTCTTCTCTGAACCGGTTTCAGCCCATCTCTCACATCCGGAAGTGCTCTTGAGACGATGACACTCATGGCATAATCGATGTAGGATTTCTCCATGGTATTTTTTAAATCTATTTCATTGACTTTATCAAAAATCGTGCTGTCGTCCATGTTTCCTCCTGTTATACATCAAGATTCTGAACATATTTTGCATTCGCCTCGATAAATTCTCTTCTTGGTTCCACACGGTCCCCCATCAGGGTATCAAATGTAAGATCAAGCTCAGAAGCCGCATCATTATCCATATTTACACGAAGGAGAATCCTCTTTTCCGGATCCATCGTTGTCTCCCATAACTGAGAGGCATCCATCTCTCCTAATCCTTTATAGCGCTGGATCTTGTTATTACCGTCACGGCCGATATCCACAAGAATCTGGTTGAGTTCCTGATCATTGTAGGCATACCATACTTTTTTATTCTTCTCCACTTTGTAAAGCGGTGGCTGTGCCAGGTACACATGGCCTTCCCGGATCAGATCCGGCATGAAGCGGTAGAGGAATGTAAGAAGTAAAGTCGCGATATGTGCACCGTCCACATCGGCATCCGTCATGATGATAATCTTATCGTACCTTAATTTGCTGATATCAAAATCTTCATGGATACCAGTACCGAACGCTGTGATCATCGCTCTGATCTCCGCATTACTCAGGATTCTGTCCAGTCTGGCCTTTTCTACATTGAGGATCTTACCTCTCAGAGGAAGGATTGCCTGTGTGGCACGACTTCTTGCCGTCTTTGCGGATCCTCCCGCAGAGTCACCCTCTACGATATAGATCTCACAATTGGCCGGGTTCTTGTCAGAGCAATCTGCCAACTTACCCGGCAGGCTCATTCCGTCAAGCGCTGATTTTCTTCTTGTAAGATCTCTGGCCTTTCGGGCAGCCTCTCTGGCTCTCTGGGCCAACACTGCCTTTTCGCAAATGACCTTTCCTACAGATGGATTCTGCTCAAGGAAATAGGTGAGCTGTTCACTGACAATACTGTCAACTGCGCCACGTGCTTCACTGTTGCCAAGTTTTTGCTTTGTCTGTCCCTCAAACTGAGGTTCCGGAATCTTGATACTCACGATCGCAACAAGTCCCTCTCTGATATCTTCCCCGGTCAGATTTTGTTCGCTGTCTTTCAAGAGCTTATTTTTTCTGGCATAATCATTAAATGTTTTGGTCAGAGCTGTCCTGAAACCAACCAGATGAGTGCCGCCCTCCGGGGTCGTTATATTATTGACAAAGCTGTATACCCCTTCATTAAAAGAATCATTATGCTGCAGAGCTACCTCTACGAGCACATTTCCTTTTTTTCCTTCGCAGTAGATTATCTCAGGATAAAGAGGTGTTTTATTCTTATTCAGGTATTGAACATATTCCGTAATTCCTCCCTCATAATGGAAGGTCATAGAAACTGTCTCCTCCGGTCTCTCGTCCGTAAGGATAATTTTGAGATTCTTCGTCAGAAAGGCCATCTCACGAAGTCTCTGCTTTAATATATCAAAATCAAAAACTGTATCTTCAAATATCGTATCATCCGGAAGGAATCTTACTTCAGTACCCCTCTTTTCGCAAAAGCCTGCAACCTCGAGCGGATACATGACTCTTCCTCTTTCATACCTCTGCCTGTATATTTTTCCTTCATGGAAAATGTCTACTTCAAGCCAGGTAGAAAGTGCATTGACGACCGATGCACCCACACCGTGAAGTCCGCCGGATACTTTATATCCTCCTCCACCGAACTTTCCTCCGGCATGCAGCTTGGTAAATACCACTTCAACGGCTGGAAGACCAGCTTTGGAATTGATCCCCACCGGAATTCCACGACCGTTATCTCTTACGGTGATGGAATTATCTTTGTGAATAAAAACTTCAACGGTATCACAATATCCGGCTAAAGCCTCATCCACCGAATTATCGACAATCTCATAAACAAGATGATGGAGGCCCTTAGATGATGTGCTTCCGATATACATACCCGGTCTTTTTCTGACAGCTTCAAGACCTTCCAAAATCTGAATCTGGTCTGCGCCGTATTCCTGACCGGTTATATTCCTTTCTTCACCCATGAATGTTACCTCCCTAATCTGAAAAAGTCCATACGTATCAACTTATTATACCACAAAACTGACTTAATTGCTAAGCATTTGACAAAGTAGGAGGCGACATTTCCTGAATACTGCCCTCTTTTACATAAAAGACTTTATCCAGCTGAATCCTTTTTTGGATCAAATCCTCCAAGCCTGTACAGGTGATCATAACCTGAATATCTTTCACACTTTCCAATAGCCAGTTCTGTCTGTTTTTATCAAGCTCCGACAAGACATCGTCCAGTAAGAATACCGGTTTTTCTCCGGATAATTCCTCAACCAGTCTGATCTCTGACAATTTCAAAGAAAGAGCTGCTGTTCTCTGCTGCCCCTGGGAACCGTATTTTCTCAGATCGATATCATTCGATAAAAATGCCAGATCATCCCTGTGTGGTCCTATGGATGTCGATCCGTTATGGATGTCTTTTTCCAGTCTGGAAGCCAGTTTTTCTTCAAATTCATCTTCAGATACATTTTTTTCATAGACCACGCGGATATCTTCCTTCTTCCCTGTCAGTTGTCCGTGAATCTCCTTCATCATCTTCCCAAGATGGTCGACAAACTCTTCTCTTTGGATGATCAGTTTTTTTCCGTAGAATAAAAGCTGGTCATTCCATCCATCCAGCGTATCAGTAAGCTGAGGAAATTTTCTGATCTGTTTTAGAAGATTGTTCCTCTCATATAAAACTTTATTGTAGGTGATCAGTTCTTTCAGATAACGATTATGAAGAAGACTCATTTCCATATCAAGGAATTTTCTTCTGCCTGAAGGTCCGTATTTGATGATGGAAAGATCTTCAGGAGAAAAAAAGACAACAGGAACTGTGCCAAGCAGTTCCCCTGCCTTTTTAAATGAAATGCCATCGAGTGCGATTCCTTTGGACTTATTTCTGATCAGATGAACATCCATACGGTGACTCAGGTCATTTTTTAAAAACATCATTCGGATATGTGCCTCCTCCTGACCAAATCGGATGAGTTCTTTGTCCTTGCTTCCACGGTGTGATCTGGAAGTGGCACACAGATAAACAGATTCTAACAGATTGGTTTTTCCCTGTCCGTTATCTCCATAAAAAATGTTGATTCCCGGACCCAGTTCAATCTCTTCTTGTTTATAATTTCTGTAATTATTGATTTTGAGAGACTCCACTATCATCAGTTTTTCCTCCGATGATCTTTACTGTTTGATTATCAAACTCCACAACCGCGCCGTCATACAGTTTCCTGCCACGACGCAGTTCCACTTCTCCATCTACTTTGACCATCCCTTCCTGAATCACCATCTTCGCATCGATTCCGGAAGACACAAGACCTGCTGCTTTGAGCGCCTGCCCCAGTTTGATATATTCATCTTTTAATATTAATTTATCCATCGCTCTCTCCTACTCTAGATATTTTTCCTGATCATAATCGGAAGCACAATGTAAAGATAGGTCTCCGAATCATTCCGGATAATGCATGGAGCCACATCGTTGATAAAATACATGGTTACACTCTCATCATCGATCGCACGAAGTGCATCAAGCATAAATCTAGGATTTAATCCGATCGTGATGTCTTTTCCCTCTTTTTGTCCCATCAACTGATCATCCATGGCGCCCATCTGGGAGTGGATGGAGATATCAACAAGATTACCGTGTGTCTGCATCATGATCGGCTTTCTGTCCGACTCTTTGACAAACAAAGTCGATCTGTCCAAAGATCTGATAAAGTCCATTTTATTGACAGTCAGTTTAATCTCATAATCTGTAGAGATAATCTGATTGATATTGTAGAATTTACCGTCAAGCAGTCTGGAGACTATTCTGGTGTCTCCGAATCGGAAAAGTATATGTTTATCACTGAAACATAATGTCACAAGATCTTTCGCCTCGCCAGGAAGGATCTTTAATAATTCACTCATGGTTTTTCCGGGAACGATAACCTCAATATCAGCACACTCTTCCTGAAGCGCCATCCTTCGAAGAGAGATTCTGTGTCCGTCAAGAGAAGTGATCATCAGGGTATTGTCTTCAATCTTAATCTGTTCTCCGGTCATCAGTTTGTTGTTCTCGTTGGAAGAAACAGAAAACAGCGTCTGTCTGATCATTTCTTTTATGTCAAACTGTGACAATGTGATTTCATGATGATGCTCGATATCCGGTAATCTCGTGAAATCCTCTCCGCTCTTGCCCTGGATGTCAAAGTGAATCTTCTCACAATGGATCTCGGTTTTCATATTGTCAAATGTTTCGATAGAGACATCGCTGTCCGGCAGCCTCTTGATCATATCAGAGAACATTCTTGCTTCTAATGCAATCTGTCCCTCTTCCATTACCTCGGCATCAAAATAAGTTTCGATCCCTATTTCCGTATCATTGGCCGTAAGACGGACACGGTCATTGTCTGTCTCGATTAAAATGCATTCTAAGATATCCATCGTCGTTTTTGAAGCAACTGCTTTGGATACAATATTGATACTGCTGAATAAATCATTTTTGCGGCAGATTATTTTCATGATTGTGTATAACTCCTTTCCGGTTGAGAAGATATCAATAAATAAAGTATTTCAGAAGTAGTATCAGTAGGTTCGGTGTAATGTGTGAAAATCAAAGAAAACTCTGATAAACACTGGATTTTTGATATGGATAAACCTGCGTATAAATGTGTGGATTGGCATGGGATAACTGTGGACTTTTTCACTGTCAATTATTGGGAATCAATTATACACATCCTAATCAGATGTTATCCTCAGCCTATTGTGGATAAAAGGGAATCTTCTATATTATAATAGGAAGATTCCCTTTTTTGATAAGTAAATAATGTTAATTCGGTGGATTGATTTTTTTGATCAGAATATCCATATTATTCTGAAGTATTTCGTCATTTTCCAGCATGGCAGAGATTTTGTTGATTCCATGGATGACGGTCGTATGATCTCTGCTTCCCATCATGTCGCCGATATTCTTCAGAGAGTATTCTGTATATTTGCGGCAAAGGTACATACAGATCTGTCTTGGAATGGCAATCTCTTTATTCTTCTTCTTGGAAATGATGTCGTCTACACTGATGCCGTACTGTTCAGTCACGATATCCATGATAAAGTCCGGTGTGACTTCATGCTGGTTGGCAATGGTATCTTTTAATGCATTCTCTGCCAGTTCCAGGGAAATCGGCTTGTTTTCCAGTTTGGCGTAGATACATATTTTATTTAAAGCACCTTCCAGTTCACGGATATTGGATGTAATGTTGGTGGCAACATATTCCATAACATCATTGGGAACTACGATTCGGTCAAGTTCAGCTTTCTTGTTCAAAATCGCCATCTTTGTCTCATAGTCCGGCGGCTGAATATCAGCTGTGATACCCCATTCAAAACGGGATCGAAGTCTCTCTTCCAATGTAGATATCTCCCTGGGATGTTTATCGGAGGATATGACGATCTGTTTCTTGGCTTCGTAAAGCTCGTTAAATGTATGGAAGAATTCCTCCTGTGTACTGATTTTTCCGATGATAAACTGAATATCATCGATAAGCAGTACGTCGATGTTACGGTATTTATCCCTGAATTCCTTATTCTTATCATGTTTTAGAGAATCGATCAGTTCGTTGGTAAACTTTTCGCTCGTTACATAAAGTACCTTAAGATCAGGTCTTTTCTGGATAATGTGATGAGCGATCGAATTCATAAGATGCGTTTTTCCGAGTCCCGCTCCTCCGTATAAGAACAACGGATTATAGGATGTACTTCCCGGAGATTCCGCAACGGCAACTGCAACAGCATGTGCCATCTTGTTGGTAGGTCCGACCACAAAAGTATCGAAAGTATATCTTGCAAACAGGTTGTCATTGCTTACATTTTGCTGAATCGGTTTTATATCCGGTTTCTCTATGGAATCCGTAAATTGAATCTTATACTGTTTTCCTGTAACTTCCTCGATCGTCATGGCAAGATAGTAATCAAAGTATTTATGCTGGATAAACTCGATTCCTCTTGCTCCTTTTTCCATATAAAATGTTATGGTGTTGTCCGTGATATCCTGGATCACCAATGGCTGGATCCAGGTGGTAACAGCAACATGAGAAAGTTCATGCTCTTTCAGGAGGATCTGCAGTATTTCCTCCCATTTTGATTCAATCAGTTCCTTCATAATTGTATAGCTCCATATTATAGTTATCAACAGGTACCCTATAAGTTTATAACATAAAAACCTTTTTTTCAACTGAAAGTCTATGTGGAATTAAAGAAAATAATCCCGTGAATGATGTGGATTTATGCCAAAACTATCCACATTTTGTGAATAACCCTGTGAATAACTTCTGAATAGATGTGGAATTATGCATTTTAAAAAAGTATTTCTTGACTTGAGATATGTTTTTAAATATAATGGGAGTGATGTTCTTTTGACAGATAGAATGTGAATAAAGGAGGTGGCAGCATAATGAAGATGACATATCAGCCGAAGAAGAGGCAGAGATCCAAAGTTCATGGATTCAGAAAGAGAATGAGTACAGCTAACGGCCGTAAGGTATTAGCGAGAAGAAGAGCAAAAGGAAGAAATAAATTGTCAGCTTAGGTCGCAGATATGTGGCCTTTTCTTTTCTCATTTATTATTTCGGAAGGTGAGAAAGATTGAAGAGTGCATTTCGTTCTTTGAAGAAAAATCAGGAATTCCGCAGGGTCTATCGGACAGGAAGATCCAGGGCGAACAAAGTTTTAGTGATGCTGATCATGAAAAATGATGATGCAGATAACCGGGTAGGAATTTCTGTGAGTAAAAAAGTTGGAAACAGTGTCGTTCGTCACAGAGTGACAAGGATCATCAGAGAGATTATGAGGCTCCATTGGGGAGAAATAAGAAAAGGATACGACATTGTGATTATCGCACGGGAGTCGGCAAGGGACTCTGATTATTATTGTTTGGAAAGTGCGTTGCTGCATCTGTTAAAGCTACATCATTTAGTGAAAGATTATTAATATGAAAAAGATTTTAATTGCCCTTATTCGATTTTATCAAAAGTATCTGTCAGGGTTGAAAAGGAGATCATGTTGCGTATATACTCCTACCTGTTCACAGTATGCTTTGGAAGCGGTTGAGAAATATGGCACCATAAAAGGTGGATTACTTTCCTTGTGGCGTATTGTTAGATGTAATCCCTGGTCTAAAGGTGGATATGATCCGGTTCCGTAATGAAGGAGGAGAATCATGTTACTTACACAGTCGACTACACCGATCATTGGCTAGATTTCTACATTACTCGGATATGTGATGGAATTCATCTTTTACTGTCTGAATTCTGTCGGAATAGCGAATATCGGTTTATGTATTATCATTTTTACGATTTTCGTACGTATTATCCTTCTGCCGATGACGATCAGACAGCAGAAATTTACGAAGATCAGTCAGGTGATGCAGCCTGAGATCAATAAGATACAGAAAAAGTATAAAGGCAGAAGAGATCAG